>MGMT01000022.1 GCA_001796525.1 Chloroflexi bacterium RBG_13_51_52
GATATTTCCGGATTAAAAACGGTCTGGACAATACCTTCCCTATCCCGCAGGTCGATAAAGACCAGTCCGCCGTGGTCGCGGCGGCGGTTGACCCAGCCGGCAAGGGAAACGGTAGCGCCGATGTTTTCTTTTCTAAGAGAACCGCAGGTATGAGTCCTGAACAAAATAGTCTCCTGTAAAACGGGGGTTCACTTTTGATTATAGCTTATACGAAGGGGAGCTTCAAGGTGGTTGATGGTCGACAATTTGCAGTTTTCAGTTGTATTGTAGCTTCAAGTCTGCTAGAATGTTATGTAATCCCAGCTATAGAAGGTGTGTAAAAGTGGCCAAGACGATAGCGGAAATCAACGAGAAAATCAAAGCAGGCAAAGCGGTAGTCTTTAACGCGGAGGACATTATAGAGGTCGTCCGCGAAAAGGGCGTGAAAAAAGCCGCGCAGGAAGTGGACGTGGTAACGACGGGCACCTTCGGGATAATGTGCTCCTCCGGGGCATATTTCAACACAGGCCATACGAGCCCGCGTATAAAGTTCGGGGGAGGCAGGGCTTACCTTAACGACGTGCCCGCTTATACCGGGCTGGCAGCGGTAGACCTGTTCCTTGGGGCGAACGCCCTGCCGGACGACGACCCGCGTAACCGGGTGCATCCCGGGGAATTCAATTACGGCGGAGGGCACGTCATCGAGGAACTGGCGGCGGGTAAAGATGTGCGGCTTGAGGCTACGGCTTACGGCACGGACTGCTATCCGCGCAAGAAGCTGGAAACGTGGATAAACATTAAAGACCTGAACCAGGCGACGCTGTTTAATATCCGCAACGCCTACCAGAACTATAACGTGGCGGTGAACACATCGGACAAGACGATTTATACATACATGGGCGTTTTAAAGCCGAAACTGGGCAATGCCAACTACAGTTCGGCGGGGCAGATATCACCGCTGTTCAACGACCCGTATTATAAATGCATCGGGATAGGGACAAGGATATTCCTGGGCGGAGGGACAGGTTTCGTAGTCTGGCAGGGAACACAGTTTAATCCGAATGTGCCGCGCACTGAAAAAGGCATCCCCAAAGAAGGGGCAGGCACGCTGGCGGTTATCGGAGACCTTAAGCAGATGAGTCCTAAGTGGCTGGTGGGAACGAGCGTACTGGGCTACGGATGCAGCCTGACCGTGGGTATAGGAGTGCCGATACCGATATTGGATGAGGAAATCCTGCAATACACGATAGTAACGGACGCAGATATAGTGGCGCCGGTGATAGACTACGCTGATGCCTTCCCCCATCTAAAGCCGGACACACTGGGCGAGGTAAGCTACGCCGAACTAAAGAGCGGCAAGATAAAGATAAAAGGCAAGGATGTGCCGACCGCCTCGAGGTCGAGCTATCCTAAAGCCCTGGAAATTGCTAATATATTAAAGGGATGGATAGAGACAGGAAAATTCCTCCTTACCGAACCGGTGGAGAAATTACCGGGAGTGGAATCCGGCGTTTCTATAAAAGCGTTAAAAGAACGTCCTATTGAAGACCAGACATGAGGGGGTGAGCGATGGCTGTTGCCAAGAAAATAGTACTGAAGTTTCCGAAGCGAATGGTAGACCGGCCGATAGTATACCGGCTGGTTAAAGATTACGACCTGGAGTTTAATATCCTTAAAGCGTCGATTACTCCTGAGCAGGAAGGGCTGCTGGTGCTTGAATTGAAGGGAAACCAGCAGGAATACGATAAAGGCATAGAGTTCCTGCTAAAAGCGGGGGTGCAGATACAGGCATTAAGCCAGGACGTGACGCGGAATGAGGAAAGATGCACCCACTGCGGGGCATGCGTTACCGTTTGCCCGACCGGCGCTTTCAAACTCGACCAGAAGACCAGGATGGTGATATTCGAGAATGAGAAATGTATTGCGTGCGGATTGTGTATCCCCGCCTGCCCGCCTAGGGCAATGGAAGTGCATTTTTAAAAAATGAAAAAAGAGGGCTATCAGCCTAAGGTATACCGGCACTGGGTGGAGGGGAAAGACCTGGCGGAGTTTACCGTATCGGTTAAAGAGACCGATTTATATATTAGGGCAACATCCAATCTGCAAAAAAAAGCCCACCGGATAGTCTTGAAATACCGCCAGCAGCTGGAACAGTACATCGAGCAGAACCCTGATTTCTTGAAGTCGATAAAGCCGTTGCCGATGCCTGAAAATGCGCCGCGTATCGTGAAAGATATGGCGGAGGCGGGGCGTAAAGCTAACGTGGGACCGATGGCGGCAGTAGCCGGGGCGGTAGCGGAATATGTGGGGCGGGAGCTTCTGGAATATTCCCCGGAGATTATCGTAGAGAACGGGGGGGATATTTTTCTTAAAACCGCGCAAAAAAGGGTGATAGGGATTTATGCCGGAGAGTCGGCTTTCACGGGAAAATTGGGACTGGAGATAAATCCGCAGGATACGCCACTGGGGATCTGCACGTCATCGGGGACGGTGGGGCATTCCTTAAGTTACGGGAAAGCCGACGCGGTGGTGGTTACAGCTGGTTCGGCGATATTGGCGGATGCGGCGGCTACAGCCATCTGCAATAAAGTAAGTAAACCCAGCGATATAAACGACGCGATTAAGCTCGGTGAAAGTATTAGCGGGTTAAGGGGCATTATTATTATCCTGGGCGGCAATGTCGGCGTCTGGGGCAACGTAAAGCTCTGCGAGACGTCAGTTTAAAGCCTATTGGGATATTCTCAACTCCAGAGTAGACATTTCTTTGTCCACGCCCTTGAGATTTGATACCATGCCGGCAAGAGTACTGCGCATTATTTGTACCGGGAAGTAGCTCAAAGGCACATCGGAGCCGTTGAGGGTGATTTTTATCTGCCCGTCATTATCAACATCAAGCTCTAAATTCTTTACAGCGCCGGTGCCCTTAAGACTGGCGAGAATGCCGGCAGCGACATGATAGACATATCCTTCGACGAAATAGTCTAGTTCGATGAGATTATCATTAACAGTAAGACTAACTTTACGCGCCATTCCCTTTTTTCCTCACAAACCAGTATAGCATAGAAAACATAGCAGTAACTACATCTCCCTCCCCTCCCTGTCAAGGCAAGATGGAGGGAGATTAGATTTATCACTTTATCAATACTTTTATACCGGTTTATTTATGCTTTTTCGCGGCCGACACGATACAGGGCAAAACCGACACCACCGACAGCCAGACCGACGATAACCATAAAGGCACCACTAGCCATGGTTACCTGGATAAGTCCGAAGGCGGTGACAGCCATATACAGGTAGTTTTCAAGGTTCATCGCCTGGGCATAGGTTAAATGCAGGGGATTGGTGGAGTCAAATCGGCCACCCGCCAGAAGGTCCTGATAGGTGGGGGCGATAGCGCGGCGGTGCTCGGCGATAGTATCCGCAGCTTTTTGCGCATCACCAGCGTTGTTGATGGGCGTGAAATCACCAGGATTATTGGGGTCAAGAGCCAGCGAGACTTTTTCGATGTTCATCCTGTCGACGATGAGGTTGTTTTTCATCATGCCTTCGACGATAAATACCCCTCCGATCGCAATAGCCACCACACCCAGAACCGCAACGATGATACCCAGATTTTTAACCAGTTTCATTAAAGTCCTCCCTCGTATTGTTTACTAAAATAGTATACTATATATTTTCTATTGTACATGATATTTGTCACAAGTTTCAACAAAGAAGATTATCAGGCACAAATTAAAAATGATAACTACATGTGATACCGCTATTAACACGAGTAAATAGAATGTTATCAATGGAACTTTTATCACAGAATATTTTGTTACAAAATGTGAATATTAAAGATGAGGCGACTAAAAATATTACCAAGGAGGCAAATCAATGTGGTACATGCACGAAGGAAGCGGCTGGTGGATGGTCTTTGGCGGAATATGGATGGTTGTATTCTGGGGCGGTCTAATCGCTTTAGTAGTCTGGGGCATAAAAAAACTGTCCGGACAAAATAGCGGTAAACAGAGTCCGATTGATATAGCCAAAGAGCGTTACGCCAAAGGCGAGATATCTAAAGAAGAGTTCGAGCGGATAAAGAAGGACTTATAGATAAGTGTATTACAGCTTCTATATCTGCGATTTGGCAGTACTGGCTGATAGTATTGAAAGTTATCTTTAAGCGGGCTGGATTGTATCGATATATGATATACTGCTAATAGCTATTAAGCACATCAATGAAACTATTGTCACAGACCCGGGCACTTTCAAGACAATAGAATAATAAGTCTATCTTGACAATCTTGACAGTAAGAAGAATTAATTTTATGATGCGTTTGCCATATATAAAAACAAAACCGGGAGGTACGTAATGCCCAACGAACAGGAATCGACCCTGAAAGCGCTTGAAACCGCTCTTCAGATGGAAATAGACGGCAAAGAGTTCTACCTGAAAGCCGGTAAAGCCAGCACAAACAAACTGGGCAAGGACTTGCTGAAAAAGCTGGCGGCCGAAGAAGATATACACCGGAGCGTATTTAAAAAAATATACGATACCATCAAGAGTAAAAAAGGCTGGCCCGATGTGAAATACCAAGGGGATGGGGGGCGAGGATTAAAGACCCTGTTTGCCGAAGCAATAGAAAATATGGACAAAAACACGAAATCCATCAAAGCGGAACTCGATGCTATCAAGACGGCAATGGACATGGAAAATAAAACGCTGGATTTCTATAAAGCACGGAGCAAAAAGACTGCTATCGATGCCGAAAGGCAGCTCTATAACGCTTTAGCTATGCAGGAAAGCGAACACCACCGGGTGCTGCTGGACTACTATGAGTTTCTCAAGGACCCGGCAGCATGGTACGTTCAGAAGGAACATACAGCCGTCGATGGCGGCTAAAAGAAGTCGATTCTGATTCCAGAGGTGGGAAATATGCTGAAAATCAAAGACCTGTCCGTGGCGGTAGAAGGCAAAGAAATTATCCATGATATCAACATGACGATACAGACGGGTGAGACGCACGTGCTTTTCGGGCCCAACGGGGCGGGTAAAAGCACACTATTAATGGCTATCATGGGATTCCCCAAATACAGGGTAACCAGTGGTAGCATACACTTTAAAGATAAAGATATTACCAGTTTGAGCGTGGACGAGAGAGCGCGAATGGGTATCGGCATGTCTTTCCAGCGTCCGCCGGTGGTGCGGGGGGTAAAGACGCGCGATATGGTGGCGGCGTGTCTTAAAGGGAATGGGGACGGCGATACGATAACCAAGCTGGCGGAAAAAACAGACCTCCAGGACTTCCTGGAAAGAGATATCAATTACGGTTTTTCCGGGGGAGAAATCAAGCGATCCGAATTGATGCAGTTGCTGGCGCAGCGACCGGAGCTAACACTGCTGGACGAACCGGAATCGGGAGTGGATTTAGTCAATATCGCCCTGATAGGCGAGCTGATGAACGATTTGCTGGAAAAGAATTGCCCGATTCCGGAACGTCATTGTATGGGTCTTATCATTACGCACACAGGACATATCCTGGACTATGTAAATGCCCGCACCGGCTATGTAATGTGCGATGGCACCATCGGTTGCATGGGCGACCCTCACGAGATGCTGGGTACAATCAGAGAAAAAGGCTACAACGAATGTATTAAGTGTTACCTGGGGAGGATTCCTTTACATGAGTAAAACGAACGCCTCCAGGACATATAAGGATAAAGCCAAAGCAGCCGCTAATAAAGCAGCTGCCTATGGTGAAGATATCAATATAAACTATTATGTAAACCCCGATGAGAAACACCCCTACCAGAAAGACCCCTCACAGCTTGCCGCACAAACTAAAGACAAGATGCTGGGAGCGGGAATAATACTGGACGACCCCGGCCAGAGGTCGGGCACCTACCTTCAGATGGATGGCACGCCGGTACACTTCTCCGCGCGACAGGAAGGCGTGGAGGTGATGGCATTAAGCCAGGCAATGGAGAAGCACGACTGGCTGGGAGACTACCTGTGGAAAGCCGTAGCCGTAGATTCGGATAAATATACCGCCAATGTAGAGCTAAGCGAAAACGATGGATATTTTATCAGGGCATTGGCGGGACAGAAAACGGTGTATCCGGTGCAGGCCTGCCTTTACATGGCACAGGCGAAAGTAGTACAGAACGTGCATAATATCATCATCGCGGAAGAAGGCTCGGAACTGCACATCATTACCGGCTGCGCCACCGATTCGATAGACGAACCGGGTCTGCACATAGGAGTATCGGAATTTTTCATTAAAAAGGGAGCCAAAGTCACCTTCACGATGATACACAACTGGAACCCTGAAATAGCGGTGCGTCCCCGCACCACCACAATCGTCGAAGAAGGCGGGCTGTTTTTAAGCAACTACCTGCTGATGAAGCCGGTCAACTCATTGCAGATGTATCCAACGGCAAGATGCATCGGCGAGAAAGCCATGGTGAGATACAACAGTATCCTGGTGGCTGGCAAGGGGACTAATCTGGACGTGGGCTCAAGGGTATTTTTAAATGCTAACGAAACAAAGACGGAGATAGTCTCGCGCGCTATTACGACGGGTGGGAATATCATCGCCCGCGGGTATATAGAGGGTAATGCTCCCGATGTAAAGGGACACCTGGAGTGCCGGGGGCTGATACTGGGTGAAAAAGGCACGATCTACGCCATCCCGGAGCTTAAAGGCAACCTGGCAGGAATAGACCTTTCACACGAGGCGGCGGTGGGCAAGATTGCCGAGGAAGAGGTGGAATACCTGATGGCGAGAGGATTGACCCGAAACGAGGCAACGGCGGCTATCGTCAGGGGGTTCCTGCGGGTAGATATCGAGGGGCTGCCGCCGATGTTGAGCGCGGAACTTAAAAAAGCCGTGGAAGCCAGCGAGAAGGAAGTAATGTAGCAGGGAGGGGAAAAATGAATTTGAATGCTCTCCACAAGTTGAGCTACGGCATGTATATCGTTGCCTCCCACAAGGGCGAAAAGCTTAACGGGCAGATTGCCAATACCGTATTTCAGATAACATCCGAACCGCCGACGGTCGCCGTAAGCATCAACAAGCAGAACCTGACCCACGAATATATTAAAGCCAGCCAGGTGTTTTCCGCATCGATATTGTGCCAGGCAACGCCATTACCCTTCATCGGGGGGTTCGGGTTTAAGTCCGGCAGAGATACGGACAAACTGCAAGGCAAGGATTATAAGGTGGGAATAACCGGCTCGCCCATATTTCTCGATAATGCGACGGCTTATCTTGAAGCGGAGGTCATACGGGATGTGGATGCGGGGACCCATACGATATTTATCGGCAAAGTTGTGGCGGCGGAAATCCTTACGGAAGACCCATGCATGACTTATGAATATTATTACCAGGTAAAACGAGGAACCACGCCCAAGACCGCCCCAAACTATATCGCCAAAGAAAAATGAGGAGGTAAAGCAAATGGCGAAATACGAATGCACCGTTTGCGGTTACATTTACGACCCGGAACTAGGCGACCCCGACAGCAATATCCCCCCGAGCACACCATTTGAGAAACTGCCTGACGACTGGGTATGCCCGGTGTGCGGGGCCGCCAAGAGCGAATTTAAAAAGTTATAGTTAGAATAGAAGACGAACAAAGACTACTGGATATTCAATGTAGTTATAAATGAAAAAATGGCTGAAAAATTATATATTATTCGTGTTTTTACTTGTACTGGGGCTTATCCAGGCGATATCCGGGTTCCTCCTGTGGTTGGTAATACCGGGAGGACACCGGGGATTCGGGATCGGTCAGATATCGGGTGATTATTTATGGTCAAGGTATACCTGGATTGAGATACATGACTGGACAGCGATAGCGCTGGTAGTGGTAGTAATAATCCACATAATTCTACACTGGAAGTGGATAGTGTATATGACAAAAAGAATGATTGGAATTCAAAAGTAACAGGGGGTAAACAATGGAAAAAAAGAAAATTATCGAATTACTTAACCTCGACCTGCAGGATGAACACGGCGCGATTATCCAGTATCTGTCACACGCTTACGCCATAGGCGAAGGCGAGATGGCATGCGAAATCGAAGCTATTGCCCGTGATGAAATGAGGCACCTCGACTGGCTGGCAGAGACAATCGTCGATCTTGGCGGGAAACCCAGCCTGAAGAGAGGCACACAGAATATGGCCGGCAAAACACCGCCGGACTGGATGAGCAACAACGTGGGACTGGAAGACGGAGCCATCGATAGCTACAAGAATCATATCAAGGCAATTGACGACCCGAAGATAAAGAGATTGCTGAAGCGTATATTAGCGGACGAGCAGTCGCACCGCGGCAAGTTCGTGCACTTTATTACCAAAGCGAAAAAGGAAGGCATGAAGGACATTCGGGGTAAGCGTAAAGACAGCGTAACTAAAACGCTGGACTGGGGCATCGGGCACGAGTATACGGTAGTTTTGCAGTATATGTTCCACTCCTATATGACAAAGAACAAAGAAGCCAAGAAGCAGCTGGAAGACCAGGCGATTAACGAGATGCAGCACCTGGGCTGGCTGTCCGAAGAGATGGTCAGCGGGGGCGGTAATCCGACCATCGAACACAGCGAACCTGACCAGTCTACCAAACTGCCGGACATGCTTAAAGCGGATTTAAAGATAGAAAAAGAAGTCGCCGCGGCATACGATAAAGCCGCCAAAGAAGTAGACGATGAGGGTTTGAAAGAGCTGCTGATACGGATAAGAGACAACGAAAAATACCATATCGATGTGTTTAACGACCTGCTGAATGAAGAGAAATAGGTAAAGATAGTTTTATAGCAACTTTTTGAGGAAGTGGCATGAGAAAGTATATGAATGCCGGCAGTAACGGCGAATTCAGTGATGGAATTAAAAAAAAGGTAACGATCGAGGGGCAGGAAATCATGCTGGCAAGGGTCGGCAACGACTATTATGCCGTCGGCAACCGCTGCCCCCATCTCGGTGGCGACCTATCCAAAGGAACGCTGGAGGGGAACGTTATCACCTGCCCCCGGCACGGCTCGCAGTTCGATGTCCGCAACGGGCAGGTCATCAGATGGATGAAGGGGTCCGGTCTGTTTTCGGCGGTGGGGAAAGCTCTAAAGTCGCCCAAGCCTTTGCAGACTTACAAGGTCAAGGTTGAAGGCGACAACATAACGGTCGAGGTATAGAGTCAGGATACTTCGCCGCGTTTGAGAAAAACGCCGACCCTTTTTCTTTTTATTATCAAAAGACCTAGAGCCAGCAATATCACCAACCCGATAATTTCGGGTATATAAACACTCGGTTCGGAGAACAACACCTCCCAGATATTACGCGCCCAGCCTTCCAGTTCTACGGCAGGAAAACTAAAGCCCAGCAGTGGCCAGAAAAGAGTGACCGGGACCTGCCACATTTCATCGAGGATGAGGTGCGCAAACGTACCGGCAGCAACGGCAAGCATCCATTTCTGGCGGTGCTTTTTCAGGAGATAGAATCCAATAGCGGAAATTACGATTAAAAAGAGCAGCGTATGCGAGAATATCCGCCCGTTATTGAAAGTATCCCGGAAAAAATACTGCCCTACCGGCTTATCGATGATATCTGGCAGCAGAGAACCGACCAGCAGCCACCTGATATCAAGGTAACGCGAGAGCGAAGCAAACCACGATGGTTTACGGTTCACAGCATCGGCTATGAGTGTAGCCGCGCCGAGGGTGATACCTGGATGTGCGAATAAAAGCATGATGTTCAGTCAAAAGTCAAAACCAGAGCCAGAAAGCTAAAACAAGTTTTGATTTATTTATACCGATACCTTCTTTCAATTAAATATAATATAATAACTATGTAGTTTTTGGCGAGTAGAATATGAAAGTCATCGGGCTTACGGGGGGCATAGGCACGGGGAAAAGCACTGCGGCACGGTTCCTGGCGGAACTGGGCGCCGGGGTAGTCGACCTGGACAAAGCGGGGCACGAAGCGCTGAAAAAGGGCGTGGCTGCATATAAAAGCGTGGTCGGGGAATTCGGGGAGGGGATATTAAAAGCTGATGGAGAAATCGACCGCGCCAGGCTGGGCAAGATAGTATTCAGCGACCGCGAAGCTTTAAAGCGTTTAAATAAAATAACGCATCCGGAAATCGACAAAACTGTGCAGAAAAGGGTCAACGAAGCCCGCCAAAAGGGAGTAAAAGTAATCGTGCTGGAAGCTGCGGCGATACTGGAAGCGGATAGAAGCTGGCAGGTAGATGAGATATGGGTAACGACGGTAAAAGAGAAAACCGTTTTAGAACGTCTTAAAGCACGTCCAGGCTATACAGAGGCGGAGGCGAAACGCAGAATCAAGTCGCAGATGACGAACGAAGAGCGAATAAAGCAAGCCCACGTGGTCATTAAAAACGACGGCACAATTGATGAACTCAAGGCAAAAGTTAAGGCGGAGTGGGAGAGGTTACAGGGGCGAACATAGGATTAATTTCGTAATAGCGAATGGAGATTCTTGGCAAGCAGGGATTGGTTTTGCGAAGATGTGCTTTCAGGTAAAATGAATGTCCAGGTCATCTGGGAAGACGAACTTGTCATCGCATTTCACCATCCCTATCCCAGGTCCAAAACGCATGCGGTGATTATTCCCAAACGTCATGTATCGTCCGTATTAGATCCGGAAGCTGTTGATGGCTTACTCTTAGAATCGATGGTTTTAGCGGTGCAAAAAGCTGCCGGCATACTCGGAGTCGACCGGACGGGTTTTTATGTGCGTTTTAATGCAGCGGCTCCAGAAGTGACACCCCATATGCACTGGCATATTATGGCTTTCGAACCGAAATAGTGAAGTACCCCTATTAAGGAACAATCAATGAAGAAACATATCGGTGATATTGTTTATGAAAAGGCAGATGCCAAGGGACTTGAGCTGGTAGGTCCGTTGTGGCAGAAACTGATTAAACACCATAGAGTACGCTCCCGGCATTTTCAGGAACATTTTGATAGGATGACATGGGAAATTAGGAAGAAGGAGCTACTGGAAAAATCCTTGAACGGCATGATGCTGGTAGACTTAGCGAAGGACAGTAAAACAGGCGAGATTATCGGCTACTGCGTGAGCACGATAAACGAAAAGGAACATGGCGAGATAGAGTCGATTTTTATTGAAGATAGCTACAGGCGGGCGGGTATCGGGGATAATTTTATCAAAAGGGCT
>MGMT01000023.1:0-7309 GCA_001796525.1 Chloroflexi bacterium RBG_13_51_52
GATAATCCCGACCCCGACTGCGACCTGGATTACGTGCCTAATACCGCCCGCCCGATAAAAGTAAACACCGCGCTAACCAACTCCTTCGGTTTCGGCGGGCACAATTCAGTACTGATATTAAGGAAATACACCGAGGAAAAAGTTTGAGTCACTGTAGCTGGAACTTGCTGCCACCGGTAAAGGTCCTGCCAGAAAAGGACAGCAATTCCAGCTATGCCCCGCTGTTAATACAGCTACTGCACAACCGCGGCGTTTCCCGACCGGAAGATATCGCGGCATTTCTCGCCAGCGACAGCAGCCTGTCGGCCGACCCTTTACTTTTCGACGACATGCAAAAAGCAGTCACCCGAATATCCCAGGCACTGCTCAAAGGGGAGACAATCGGCATATACGGCGATTTCGACGCCGACGGGATTACCGCTACCGCCCTGCTCGTACAGGGACTGGGGCTGCTCCAGGGGAAAGCCATACCCTATATTCCCCACCGGCAGACAGAGGGTCACGGCATGACCTCGACCGTATTGAAAAAACTCCACGAACAGGGCGTAAGCCTGGTGATATCCGTCGACTGCGGAGTTACGGACGTGGCGGAGGTAAAAAGGGCAACCGACATGGGACTGGATATCATCATCACCGACCATCACAGTCCCCTTGACGAAATACCGGAAGCTTTAGCGGTAATCAATCCCAAACTGGAGGGGTCGAAATACCCCCACACCAACCTTTCGGGGGTAGGAGTGGCTTTTAAACTGCTCCAGGGGCTTTTCAGAAGCCTGGGGAAAGAGGAGCAAATCAATATCGTGACAGACCTGGTGGCAATAGGCACCATCGCCGATATGTCATCGCCGCTGGGAGAAAACAGGTTCCTTATTAAAGAAGGGCTGAAAAATATAAACAGCAATCCCCGTCCCGGCATTAAAGAGCTGATAAACCAGACGCGACTGGAAGCGGGTAAAATCGACGCGGACAGGATTTCCTGGGTTATCGCGCCGTGCCTGAACGCCGCAGGAAGACTCGCCGACGGACTGACCGGTTACAATCTGCTGATGACAGAAGATGAAGAAGAGGCAGCGGAACTGGCGATATGGCTCACCGGGAAAAACGAGGAAAGACAGAGATTGACGACGACGACACTCGCCAGAGCCAGAGAGCAGGTCATAGCCATGGGACTGCCGCCGCTTTTGATAACTGCCGACAGAGAATACCCGATGGGCATCGCCGGACTGGTGGCAGGACGTTTGACGGAAGAGTTCTACCGTCCAAGCGTGGTGATACACACAGCCGACACGGTCTGCCACGGGAGCTGCCGCAGCATACCGGAGTTCGACATTATTGCAGCGTTGAACAAATTCAGCAGATATTTTTCACGCTACGGCGGACATGCGGCTGCGGCAGGCTTTACGATGCCAACAAAGGACCTGCCGCAACTGGAGCAAGAATTATCCGCCATGGCAGCGGAAAAACTTGCCGGTGTGGAACTGCGACCGCATTTGAACATCGATGCCGAGGTAAAGTTAAACGAACTCGGAGGGGACACCTATCCGACGACACAGATACTGGCGCCATTCGGGCACGGCAACCCGGTGCCCACATTTGTAAGCCGGGGGGTGGAGGTAATAGACAAACGCACCATGGGCAACAGCAACGAACACCTGCGGATGAAGCTAAGGCAGGCGGGAGCAGTGTGGGACTGCGTAGCCTTCCGGCTGGGCAACCACCAGGGAGAATTCGCACCGCGCATAGATATAGTATATAACCTGGAGGTGGACAACTGGGGCGGGAGAAACCAGCTAAGGCTGAACATACTGGACTTTAAACGGAGCGGATAACAGGAGAGTAAGATGAAAAATCCCAACGGGCCGTACCCGGGGAGGCAGCTGTTCCTGGGGATGACGAAAGATGATAGACCGGCTTTTGCATATTTGGTAACGGGACGCAGTCCGGCAAGCCGTGAGAGAAAAGCGATGACGAAGGGAAACAGTGTTATCATGGGGCCGATAGGCAATGCACCTTACGACCCTTTAAGACATTATACAGCAGTAAAATACGATAACAGCACCGGGCTACTGGCGGTCACCAACGGGATACAGACGGCAGCAGTATTCGAGATGTACCGACTGTTGTACCACTGCAGTACAAAACCAACAAGTGGTTACCTGAAGAAAATCATGGACGGCGCCAATTACGAGCCGGACAGCCTGCAAACGCCGAGAATCGCCGGAGTAATAACGAACAGCGGGGAGAAGAAGAAACCAGTCTTTATCTTGAGTATCAAGACGGCGGGCAAGCCGGCATTTACCTGGTTAGTGAAGCCGAAAGCAGGCACGCTGTACGGCGTAGCCACATATCATGGAAACATGGAAAAGCCGGGGGCTTTTAACACGGCTAAGGGGCCTCCAGAGCTAAAAAAAGACGCCGACACGCCGCAAAAAATTGCCGAATACGTTTACGAGATATCAGCGGCGACTTACAACGGAGATGACATCCGGGTATGCGCTATCGGGGGGATAAGGGGAGATAATAATACCTGGAAGCTGGCGCTGATAAACAGCCATAAGGACTAGTCGGCGGATTTTCCATCGGAGATTTCAGCTTCTCCCTTTTTTACCCAGCGCGTTTTCCAGGCAATTAATACAATACAAATAACCAGTACGATAATACCGATAACCTGCGCCTGGTGTAAACCGAAGAGGAAGTCCGTACCCTCGCGGAGGAAGTCGGAGCCGATACGCCAGATAGAGTAAAACGACAGATAGACAAGGAACAAAGAGCCGTCAGGCTTGAGCTTTTTCCACAGTAGCATCAGGATGCCAAAGAGGATAAGGGCATAGATGATTTCATAAAGCACGACCGGATGGGTGGGGGTAAGACCGACAGCCTGATTAGCGGGGCTATTGGGGCTGGTGTAAACAAAGCCCCAGGGTAAATCAGTCGAGAAGCCGTAATCGTCACCGAGGATAGTGCAACCAACCCTGCCGATAGCCTGCGCCAGTATGATGCCGGGAGCCAGTATATCCGCCATGTGCCCGAAGGAATGTTTGGTGAAGCGATTATAAAGCCAGATACCAAGCGCCGCGCCAAGTACCGCACCCCAGATGGTCAAACCGGAACCGCCGATTATTTGACCGGGATTGTGATAATAATAGTCCCATAAATCAATGACATGGAGCAGGCGCGAAAAGATAACGCCGGAGGGGATACCGACCAGAGCGGCACTGATAGCCATATCATAAGAAATGCGGGGGTCTTTTTTAACCCAAAGCAACAACCAGGTAACCAGCGTGACAACCGCCAGCGCCACCATGATGCCGTACCAGCCGACATCGATATTACCGATGGAAAAAGCTATGGGGTCGATATTGACGTAAATCATGCTATGATGTTAAAGCCTCGATAAAATCTTTCGCTTTAAAGGTTACCATATCTTCCAGTCCTTCGCCAATGCCGATAAGCTGTATCGGGACTTTAAGCTCGTCACAGATAGCCAGGACAATACCGCCTTTAGCGGTGCCATCCAGCTTGGCGATAAAGACACCGGTAACACCAACAGCCTCGGTGAAATAACGCGCCTGGGTGAGTCCGTTCTGTCCGGTAGTGGCATCCAGCACCAGGATAACCTCGTGGGGGGCAGCAGCGTCCAGCTTGGCGGCAACGCGGCGGACTTTCTTAAGCTCTTCCATGAGATTGAACTTTGTGTGAAGCCGGCCGGCAGTATCGATAATGAGAATGTCCGCGCCGCGGCTCTTTGCCGCCTGTAACGCATCGTAGACGACAGCACCGGGGTCGGCGCCGGGCTGGTGGGCAATAACGTCTACCCCTACCCTTTCGCCCTGCTTTTTAAGCTGGTCGATGGCAGCAGCGCGGAAGGTATCCGCCGCGGCGATGAGGACGTGTCTGCCTTCCTTTTTATATCTATAGGCGAGCTTGGCGATGGAGGTGGTCTTGCCGCTGCCGTTAACGCCGACAACGAGCATGACTTGAGGGGGAGTGACATTTTCAGCGGCGGGGCGGGAAGGAACAGACAGAATTTTAATCATTTCTTCTTTAATAAGGGAACGGACGTGAGAGCCATCCAGCTTTTCATCGTCGATACGCTGTTTAACGGCACCGATAAGCTTTGAGGTGGTGCTGACACCGACATCGGCGGAGATAAGGAGCTCTTCAAGCTCGTCCCAGACCTCCTTACCGATAGAAGGGCGGTCGAAGAGGGACATGGCTTTGCCGAACCAGGTGTCATGCGTACGCCGGAGTACCTTTTTGAAGATATTAATAGGAGACCTCCTATTTATAGTATATAGGAGGAAGGGGAGAAAATTAAAGGGGGGAGTTAACGCAATCTACAAAGCCACGCCGCGGCGTTTAGGTTTGGTCTCTTTAAAATCAGGGCCGGGACTGACAAGCAGCACCGGGATACAAGTCTCTTTAATGACTTTATCGGCGATATGGCTCATGTTCCAGCGACTGATGCCCGATTTCCCCGCACTCGCCATGATGATTAAATCGGCGGACTGCTCCGCCGCATACCAGGCAATCTGTTGCGCGGGATTTCCCATCAAAACAGTGGCAGTAACGTTGAAGCCTTTTTCCTCAAGGTCTTCCGATATCTTACAAAGATAATCGGCGGCGGTTTTACCCATCTTGCCTAAAGTCATGGGTACCTCCTGGGCTCCCGAGGCATGGGTGTCAAAGACAATGTTGAATTGGTTTGCACCCATGGTGGGCAGGGGCGCTCCGACCGCTTTTTCAGGCATGTAATTATCATTTACCCGACCCTGGGTGACTCTGCCTTTAATTCTCTCGGTGACGGAGATAAGGAGTATCTGGGGAATGCTGCAGCCTTTACCAATCACTTCCAGGTGGGGCAAAGCCAGTTCCGCCAGTTTAGAACCATCAAGGGGCACGACTACTTTATTATACATATTGTCCTCCCGTGTTTTTATGACGCAAGGTATTGAGTGAGGATTCAATTACCCTATATTAATTACTATAACATACCAGCGGGCGAAAGATACAAGAAACAAATAAAAATCAAGTATCACCCTTCAGAAAGCTCAAGATGAGTGGAGAACGGTGAATTTTTGATTTTTGAATTACAATTTAAGAAATGCTATTATCAAGCGAAATAACGCCATAACATGAAAGATAGAAAATGGATATTAAAAAAGTATACGCAGTCTATTTTAGCCCCACCGGGACCACGGAAAAAACCGCTATAGCTATTGCCGAAGGCGCGGTGATACCATACGAAAAATTCAACCTGACAACACGTGAAGCGAGGCGGAATTTTAAACACTCGTTCAAGAAGAATGAGCTAGCAATAATAGGACTGCCTGTCTATGGGGGAAGGCTGCCTAAAAACCTCGATGATTTCTTCTCCGGGCTTCACGGTAACGCAACACCGGCAATAGCCCTGGTGCTCTACGGAAACCGCGAATATGAGGACGCCCTGATAGAACTCAAATTGATTTTGGAAGAACGCCGTTTTAAGGTTATAGCCGGCGCGGCATTTATCGGCGAGCACACATTCAGCAAAAAAATCGCCACGGGACGCCCGGATGCAGGGGACCTCGCAATTGCGAATGATTTTGGGAAGACAATTGTAAAAAACATTAACAAAATGATGCAAAGCACATTACACGTAAAGGGTAATTATCCTTTTAAAGTCGAAGGTTTTGACCCTGCCAAACCGAGGTACCTAACCGCTTCGGCTAATATCATTACAATGGATAATTGCACGAGCTGCGGGCTTTGCGCTGAAGACTGCCCCTGGGGCGCTATAGATACGAATGACTTCAAGACTATTGATTCTTTAAAGTGTTTCCGGTGTTTTCAATGCATAAAAAACTGTCCGGTTAATGCAAAAGCAGTCAAGGATGAGCAATTCTTTAACCTGTTAACCGAGTTTGAAATGAGGCTGAACGCACGACGCTGTGAGCCGGAGTTATTTCCGGCGGAATAAGCCGGGGAAGATATACCTCACCCTTCGGAAAGCTATGGACAGGCCCTGCCCTCTCGCTGACGCACTCGCCTGTAGGGGGAGGGAACAAAAAAACTCCGATAATCCCTCCCCGTATCAGGTACGGGGCAGGCTTTTACGAAAAAGGGAAACGGGGAAGGAAGTCTAGCGAAGTTATTTCTAAAATACCATAAATATGTAATATTTTTACACTGGACTTTTTGACTTATACACAGGTCTATCCGTATGATAGATATAGGGAATGTAAACAACGTAAATAATGAGAAGCATTTGCTCAAGCAGATAAAGGAGGAGGGAAATGTATAAGAGGCTTCTTGTTCCGCTGGATGGTTCCAAGCTGGCTGAAATTGCCCTGCCTTATGCTGAAGAAATGGCCAGACATCTCGGTTCGGAGATAATATTAGTAAACGTGAGGACGCCAGCCGAATACATAAATAAGCCCGAGCAGAGAGAGTATCTCACGGTAATGGCGGCGAAGACAGAGCAGAATATTAAAAAATCTACCGATAAACCACAGGGGGAAAAGGTGAAGGTGGCGTCGGCGATTATCGGTTCGCCGGGAATACTAACGCACCCCGCCGAGCAAATCCTGGACTATGCCGAGAAAGAAAACGTCAACCTGATTGTGATGGCTACGCACGGGAGCACCGGAATCAGGCGGTGGGCGCTGGGAAGCACAGCCAATAATATCGCGAGGGCTTTTAAGTGCCCGATACTGCTCGTGAGGGCCAGCACCGCTGCACCGAAAAGTGTTCATCTGAATAGAATACTGGTCCCCCTTGACGGGTCGAAACAGAGCGAGGCGGCGCTTCCCTATATCGAATACCTCGCTTCCAAACTCAAGACCAGAGTCAGCCTCCTTAGCGTCGTAGAGATGCTTTACCATATTTATCCCTACACCGAACCGCTCGGTTATTACGGCGCTTCAGGAATCATGAAAGTACCTTACAATGAAGAAGAAATGAAGCCGATGCAGGAAGTGGCGGAAAAATACATAAAAAGCGTTAACGATAAACTAAATGCCGGGGGCATCAAGACAAGCTATGAGGTGAGAACAGGTTCTCCCGGGGAGGAGATTATCAAAGCGGAGGAGGAGATGAAGCCCGATATAGTGGCGATGTCAACGCACGGGCATTCAGGGTTCGGGCGGTTTGACCACGGCAGCGTTGCCGACAAGGTGCTGCACGGGGGAAATACTCCCCTGCTGCTGGTGAGGCCGAAGCAAGCATAGTTCAGGCAAGACTGTTCTTAGAGGGCATTATTTCACCCTCACCCTACCCTCTCCCATCAAGGGAGAGGGTTTTTGTTTTAGAGGGGGCTGCGTACACCCCT
>MGMT01000023.1:7325-8844 GCA_001796525.1 Chloroflexi bacterium RBG_13_51_52
TGCTTTTTGGAGTGATGGCTTTCGGATTATCTTGGTTTTTGAGTAAGATAAAAAGTTTTATTAGTGGAGTAATAACAGGCATTATCGTGGGGATATTCACGGGATTTTGTATTACGTCCATCGATAATTCGCTAACACGAATGACAGAATTTTCTGGTACATTAAATTATAATTTTCTTCTTTCTTTAAAATGGATTATTCCGATAGCAATTAATACATTGTTTGGTGTTGACCCTTGGAAAAAGAAACCTTTGTTGTAAACTCATTACTCATTTTTTTTTATTGAATTTGGTAAAATATTACCCGATCTGTAGCTCCTCCAGTATAACTTTTGCGGCGGCTTTATCTAAGGGCTTGTTGTTGTTGCCGCACTTGGGGGACTGGACGCAGGAGGGGCAGCCGTCCTCGCAGGGGCATTCGGCGATAACGCGTAAAGTAGCCTGCCAGAGCTCCTCTATCATGTCGTAGCCCTTTTCCGCGATGCCGATGCCACCGGGGTAGGCGTCGTAGATAAAGACCTGCGCCCTGCCGGTATCGGGGTGCATAGGAGTGGAAACACCGCCGATATCATTCCTGTCGCAGAGGGCAAAGAGGGGCAGGATGCCGATAGCGGCATGCTCGGTGGCGTGCAAACCCCCGGCAAAGTCCTGCGCTTTTTCCGCGATGCGGGCGATGGCGCGCGGGGGGATATCGAACCATAGCGCCACGGTATTGAAGCGGATAGTGGGGAGGTCTAAAGGCTCCTCCCCGATTACCTCCTCGGAGAACTGACGGTACTTCTTAAAGCCGACGACGTCGATAGTCACTTCCACGTCTCCGATGCTAACGTTCACAGGACCGACGGTCTTGGTGCCCCTGACCTCAAGCACATGGAGGTCGTGGATTTCCTTGGTTTCCGTATAGTAGTTAGCGCGGGTAGGCTCGGCGTAGGCAACGCGGTTGGTCAGGTCCAGTTTACTAATAAGGTAAGAATCGCCCTGGTGGAGATAGATAGCGCCGGGGTGCACCTGAAAGAAGGCGACAGAGCTTTCCACGGTTTCCATGAGCGATCCGGTGGACACATCGACGACGGCGTAGTCCTCACCGGAGGAGGAGCGGATATTGATTTTCTGGGCGGGGTAGGAAATGGAGGGGGCGAGATACCACTTATTACGCCGCTCCCGCAATTGTCCCTCTTCAGCTAAAGCGTCACGCTCTTTAACAAAATCATCGCCAAAGATGGGTTCATCGGCGCTATCGAGGGGCCGCTCCCAGGCGGCGCAAAGAAGGTGGGCCTGGAGAATATAATGATTAGAGGGGTTGACCAGAACGTGCTCGAAGCCCTTCTGGAAAAATTCGGAAGGATGGCGCATAAAATACTGGTCGAGGGGATTATCCCAGGCGACCAGAAAGCTTAAAGACTCTCCCTGACTGCGTCCGCTCCGGCCGGCTTGCTGCCAGGTGGAGGAAATGCTGCCCGGATAGCCATCGAGAATAGTGGCTTCCAGTCCCCCGCTATCGATGCCTAACTCTAAAGCGT
>MGMT01000024.1 GCA_001796525.1 Chloroflexi bacterium RBG_13_51_52
GGGGCAGTTTTACTTTCGGCGGAAACCTGTTTAGAATTTCGAATAGCATCTCTCCCGGAGGGCTGTCGGGATACCGGAGAAGTGATAGGCGGTTCTACAAGCTGATTGTCATTTTCAGAACGTGCTAATGGTCGTACAGATTCGGTGTTTTCCCTACCTGCCGTTAATACAGTATTACTGACCGGACGCGGGGTATCAGAAGAAGCAGGCGTACCGATTTCATCAAAACTAACCGTTTCCTTAAATTCATCTACAGTTTCATGAACTTGCAGAGAAGAGCCGTAGCTCGACCTAACCAACGGTTTAATCACCGGAGCCCGTCCACTTGTGCGCTGAACCAGTCTTGTAAGAAAATCAGCCATTAAGTCACCATATTCATATAATATTGTCGCCGCCAGGAGCTCATGGCAAGGATATCGGCTTCAAACCATCCGTATGCGCGAGAGAGAACATGCACCTGGTACAATATTTGCATAACCTGATTGCCTAATTCCTCCCATAAAAAACTCAGTATATCCAGCGTCATCGTCCACTTGTGATTGCATTCGATGCAACTTAGAGCAATCTGTATATCGGAAAGCGAGTCCGCTTCCGCCATCCGTGCAATCAGAGTCGAGAGTGTTGCTTCCGGTATATCATCAAAAGCAACTATTTTTTTATTATGCGTTATCTTTAAAACGCACCTCTTCAACAGTTCCTTATCAGTATCGATTGAACCGGAGTTGATACAAGCCGCTATATCTGCGCTGTCAGGCAACCGGAACCTGATGTTGTAACTATTCAATCTGGTTATTTTTCCGTTTCCGTCCAAGGTGCGATAGCCGCGTAACAGTTCTTCAATATTTAACTTGAACTCAAGTTGGGCGCCGCACGCCGGGCATTCGGTATATGCCTGCATCTCCCGGCCGAAGGTCATTTCCCGCAATGCAAAAAGCAGAGCATCGCGCTGACCAATGCTCAAATGCACAAGTTCATCACGCTCTTTTTCGGGGCAAGCGGTTGCCAGCAATGTTATAGCCCTATCTAACGGATGCTGGCGCTCACCCCGCTCCCAGATATCAGGGAGTTCGGTTGCCAATAGTGTGCGCATAGGCTATACCCTGCTAGGACGGTTCTGTAAAGCTTGGTTCGGTGGGTTCCGTTACGCTGTAATCGCGTTCCCAGCCCTCATTTTCTAACTTAATGCTCTGGATAGCTATAGCTTTGCCGCTAGCATCCAAATCAGGCACCGCCTGGTATTCAGAGACCCAGCAACGATAAACATTATAAGCCAACGCTACCTGGCCGGCCTCATTATAGACTTCTATGGTCAGGTTCTTGCGGAAGTCACTTAACGAGACCTCGCTTCCGAGACCCGAACCGTAGTTCCAGACCTTGTTCGCCCATATCTCGAATTCGGTATCATGCGAGACACCACGCTCCAGGGTAATAGCATCGTACTTGGTCTGCCCGGGCGATTTGCGTACCGTGCTGGGGTCGCCGCCACTGCGATGTTCGACAGGGTCGGTAGTTTTCTTCAGGTTGGTAACCTTACTTATACCAGCAACATACTTACCGTCCCACTTGACACGGAATTTGAAGTTCTTATAAGGATCGAAACGTTCTGCGTTTACGCTGAATTCTGCCATTTTCATACTCCTTCTAAGTCTCGATATTTCCGGCTATCTGTTGTATTTTGATTATCACGAATTCAGCCGGTTTGAGTGGAGCAAAACCCACTAAAATATTAACGACTCCTTTATCGATATCGTTCTGGGTGGTTGTGTCCTTATCGCACTTGACGAAGTAGGCCTCTTTAGGAGACGTTCCCTGGAAAGCTCCCTTGGCGAAAAGGTCATGCATGAACGCTCCGACGTTGAGGCGAATCTGCGCCCACAGAGGCTCATCATTAGGCTCGAAGACGACCCACTGAGTGCCACGGTAAAGGCTCTCTTCGATAAAGAGAGCAGTCCGCCGTACCGGTAAGTATTTCCACTCGGAGGCGATTTTATCCGCGCCTTCCAGCGTACGTGCTCCCCATACGATATTGCCGTATACCGGGAAGGAACGAAGGCAGTTGACGCCCAGCGGATTCAACCGGCCGTTGTCTCCATCGGTGAGCTTGACGGTCAACTTCTGCACGCCGACCAGTTTTGCATCCAGACCAGCCGGGGCTTTCCAGACACCACGCTGGGCATCGGTGCGAGCCATGATTCCGGCTACCGCACCGCAGGGTACGAACGTTTCCATACGGAACTCTTTTAGTTTATCCGGCACTTTGATGCGCGGGAAGTAGATTACGGAATTTTCGTCTCTCAAACCCAGACTGTCGACTCCCGATGTAGTGTCCTCTATGTCGGAAACCTCATCCCAATTCGCAGGCGAGTCCACAATCAACACTGCCCGCCGCTTTTTGCAATAGGCTAATGCTGTGACATACGTTGCAGTAAGAATATCATCCTCCCGAGTCAGCGGGGGAATGCACAAGAGATTAAACAAGTCGGTATTTTCAAGAGCATAAAGGCCGGTCTTAGAACTCTCCACGCCAAGGATATCGGTATCATCTATATCATCCCCATCATCGCCATCGTCATTGGAGATGTCATAGGCTGTACCAGACAAGGCATCCGCGAAAGGATCTGCACCTGCAGATACACTAGCATGAGGGGTAACCGTGGTGGGAACACTACCTGTAACACGGACAAGCGCGGATTCAAGTTCCAATACCTGCTTGACATAGCGTTTGTGTGACGCATCAGTAGATACATTGCGGAAACTCTCTATTTCACCGGTGCCGTTATCTTTGACGGTAAGGTTAAAAAGACTGCCTGCCGACTCACCTGTCTCGAGGTCGCGGGTATCATCATCCAACCGAACACGCAGGTCGTTTCCCCAATCTCCTTCACTGGCAGCTTCCAGGTTCAATTCGTTGGCAGTCACGGTTGCTTTTACGGCGTTATCAGTAGCCGTAGCATCTCCCGAATGAACGACACGTACGATAATAGCATCAGTGCCACCGTTCTCAAAATACTGTTGAACGGTATAGCTCATCGTGCTTTCTACCCAGAGCCCGCCAAAAGTCCTTTCAAAATCGGCATAACTCTGAACGCGAGTAGGTTCATTGCACGACCCTCTCAAGGCTCTTCCAATAAAAGCAGTGATGGAAGTAGCCACTCCAATAATCGTCCGCACGCCACTGGGGAGTTCTTCAATATAGACTCCAGGGTAAGTAGGTGTGATAGGCATTTTTCGACCTCCTTTAAATAAATTATTTACTTATTCATCAGGCTGTAGCATCTCTGCCGAGAAGTATTTCCACTGTGACATCCTTGCCGATGTTGTTGGAGAAAATCAATGTCTCCGGTGATGAGTCCAAGATACCTACAGCCCCTTTTCCGATGAAGGCATGAGGGCCATCCAGGATTATTTCAGTGGCAGTAGTATCATTGACTTTATAAGTTAATTCCGAGCCATAGGTAGATGATTTAATAAGTAAAAATTCACCCATATTGGTGCCGTCAGGCTGCAGGTTGACACTTAAATCTTCGGTTGCATTCGGAACATCTATCTTGATTTTTTCATACGCCTCGGGGTAAATTTCGCCGGTGATTGGAATCGTCGTCCCGCCAACCACCTGGAAGCTTAGAGAATACTTTATTGTTTCTGCCATCCGGATTCCTCCTTTAAAAATAATTTTAATAAAATTTAAAGCCCTGCAATTAATGCAAGGCTTCAAGATATCATCCTATCGGCAAGTTTCTGTTAAAACACGTACCATTAAGATACGATATTTTATTTTTTCTCTTTGAGAGTATCATAATTAACCCTTTACAGAGATTTTTTTGTTGTTACAATTGTTTCATGGAATTATTGGTTACAGCTCCTGAATGAACTTGGTGATGTTATATATCAATGACTAGTGACCTATTATATAGCACTTGGCATGCCTTTTGTCAACATTTATTTCGATAATATATTGGCTTTTTGATATTTTTTTTAGTTATTCGTTAAATGATGTTTGACAAGTGCCGGTATTTCATATAGTCTATTCTATACTTATAATGTAGGCGAAAACAGGTAAAATATTACTGGTATGTGAAAATGGTCGGAAAGAGTAACAAACGCCCCAAAGCAACGAAGGAAAAAGAGGAACAACCTTCCGAGGTACTGGTGCTAAGCAGGATTTCAGCAGCGCTTAGCGGTTTATGGGACCTGGATGCCATCCTCGGCGTGGGGCTAGACAGCGCCCTGAATATCATGAATGGAAACATTGGAGAAATACTGCTTATCGACGAGCAAACACAGAACCTGACGCGGCAAGTTTACCGGGGTTTGAGCAAAGAATTTGTCGATAATATACGATTAAGCCTTGGGGAAGGTATTAACGGTAGCGTGGCGCAAAGCGGCAAGGCGGTATTACTCGAGGATATTGCTTCAGACCCGCGCGTAGCACATCGTGAGCTGGTGGCGGCTGAAGGTCTGAAAGCGTTCATCTGCGTTCCACTTCGAGCCAGAGATGTGGTACTGGGCGTGTTGAACGTGGCGAGTCGTGTTCCGCGGCACTTTACCACAAACGATATGCATCTGCTGTACGCCATCGGCGACCAGCTGGGAATAGCCATCGAGCATGCCCGGCTGTACGACCGACTGAGAAAAGCCCGCGAAAGGATGCGTCGACTCGCGCGCCAGAACCTAGTTGCCGAAGAAGACGAACGACGGAGAATCGCCAGAGAACTGCATGATGAAACAAGCCAATCGCTTTCCGGGATGGCCCTGCAGCTAGAGGCACTGATAGAAAAGTCGCAGATATCAGGCGACCAAGATAAAGAACTTGTCACCGGGCTGAAGAAAGTGCAGTCATTAACGGTTCAGGTGCATAAAGAAGTAAGCAGGCTGATTTCCAACCTACATCCGGCATTACTGGACACGCTGGGACTGGTGCCGGCTGTCCGGCAGCATGCAGAGATAAGGCTACAGCCGCTGGGGACACACGTATCCATCGAGACAAAAGGAACAGTGATGAGATTTCCACCGGATGTTGAAGCAGCCTTTTTCCGTTTTATCCAGGGAGCTATCGGCAATATAGCCCAGCATTCCAAGTGTAAAAATGCTAATATTATACTGGAATATAAATCTGAAGAGTTTTCGATGTATGTCATCGATGACGGGCAGGGATTCGATGTTTCGGAGATTACCGATATCGAGGTAAGCGGGCGGGGCCGCGGTTTATTCAGTATGAGAGAGAGGATAGGTTCTCTCGGAGGCACCAGCGGGATAGAGTCGGAAATCGGCAAGGGGACAACAGTCTGGGCAAAAATACCCATTGGACAGGAAATAGGATATGCAGAAAATAAGAGTACTGGTAGTAGATGACCACACGATAGTACGGGACGGCATTTGCGCGCTGCTGGCACTGGCGGGGGATATCGAGGTGGTGGGCGAAGCGACTAATGGAAACGAAGCCGTCAACAAGGTCCGAGAGCTGAACCCGGATGTAGTCCTGATGGATATAGCCATGCCGATGATGGGAGGTCTAGAAGCCACCCGGCGAATAAATAAAGAGTTCCCCAAGACCAAGGTGCTGGTACTGACACAATACGACGATAAAGAATATTTCTTCCCGGTTATCGAGTCCGGGGCACTGGGATTTATCAGTAAAGCCGCCGCTTCTTCTGAACTGACAGCGGGGATACGTTCGGTTCACCGTGGTGACTCATACCTGTCACCATCGGTTACCAAGTTACTGGTGGATAATTACCAGAATATGGCGGGTAAAAACCCCAGTCAGGACCCATACAACCAATTAACGGAGCGGGAACGTGAGGTTTTCAAGCTTTTAGCGGAGGGGCATAGCACGCAAGAAATAGCGGAAATGCTGGTAATTACCCGGAAGACAGCGGAGGGGCACAAGACCAATCTCATGGCTAAACTGGGCGTGCATAACAGGGTGGACCTGGTTAAATACGCCATTCGCAAGGGCATAATTACCGTCTAAGTATCTGAAGGAATCCGGCCCGGTCTCATTATAAAATCCGCAGTACTTGCCGTATATTTTCATCTGTTCTTTCATCCCATGAAATACAGGGGTTTTTCCCGCGTATCTTTGGGGTGAATCCCCTGTTTATCTTCTTTTGCATCTGTCCTATATTGGCTTTATAGGGGTTTAAGGTGGAAAGGGGGCTGAAAATGGAAAAGAAACATACGGTCCTGATTGTTGATGATGAAAGCGATTTTGTCGAAGTTTTGAAACAAATCCTCGAAAAGGAAAATTTTATCGTTGCCTCCGCCTACGACCGTGAAGAAGCAGAGCGCATGGTGCGCGCTCACGAGCCGGGGATTATTATCCTAGGCACAATCATGCCCCGCGGAGATGCATTTTTATTCCACAAGTGGATGAAACAGACGTTGGGATTCGGCAATCTGCCTATAATGGTTATCAATGCCCCGCCCGAAAAGCAACTGCTCAAGGGGTGGCGCATGGATGAAGGCATGCAGATGGACGCCGAAGATTTTCTCGCCAAGCCCGTAAAACCCGAATCGCTGATACCGCGTATTCAGGCTTTGCTGGACAGGACGACCAAGAAAATAAGGGTGTTGATAGCGGACGACCATGCCGTGGTCAGAGACGGGATAAGGTCGGTGCTGGCACTGCAAAGGGATATGCAGGTAATCGGTGAGGCGATAAACGGAAAAGAAGCACTGGAAAAAACGATAGAACTGATACCAGATGTGGTGGTCATGGACATCGTTATGCCGATAATGAACGGGCTGGACGCCGCCAAGGAGATATGCCAGAGATGCAAGACCGCCAAGGTTTTAATGCTGACACAATACGATGAGGAAGAAAACGTTCTGGCCAGTAAAAAAGTAGGTGCGGTGGGTTTTATACCTAAAGCCGCTGCCAGTTCCCGGTTGCTTACCGGCATACGTTCCGTGGCGCGGGGCGACCAGTCATGGATAGAATCACTCCAACCGCATATCGAGGAGCAGAGGTAAGCCCAAGTGGAATCGATTACCATCGTTCTGAACGGCGTGGAGGTCAGCGGTAATCCGGGGACAACGATTCTCGATCTAGCGCGCGAGTCAGGAGTTTACATCCCTACTCTCTGTCACGATCCTAACCTTGCTTCAACCGGCGCCTGCCGGCTATGCCTAGTGGAAGACGAACGCTCCGGAGCATTGCTGGCTTCATGTGTCGCCCCAATAAGCGCAGGGATGACTATCAATACGAATTCGGTGAAAGTACTGGAACATCGCAAAAAGATACTCAAGCTCATGCTGGCAAGCCATCCGGACACCTGTATGGTCTGCAACAAGGGCAATCGCTGCCAGCTACGTAAACTAGCAACGGAGATGGGTATAGGGCTGATAGAATACCAGAAAATACCCCAGTTAGACATTATCGAAGAAGTTAATCCGTTCATAGAACGGGACCTTTCAAAGTGCATCCTATGCGGAAAATGTATCCGGGCCGACCAAGAGCTGGTGGTGGAGGGGGCTATCGATTATATAAACCGGGGTACCCAGGCAAAGCCGGCGACATTGAATGATGTGCCGCTGGAGAAAGCCGAGTGCACTTTCTGCGGAGCTTGTGTAGCCATCTGCCCTACCGGCGCGATCATGGAAAAGGAAAGCGCCTACACCGGCACAGCCACAAATGTTGTAACGACAATATGCCCTTACTGCGGCTGCGGATGTTCTATTTCTCTGGGCATCAAGGATGGTAAGGTAGTCCACGCCCAACCAGCCCCCGATAGTCCAATCAACCGGGGGACTCTCTGCGTCCGCGGCAGTTACGGCTACGATTTTATTCACAGCCCGGAGAGGTTAAAGACACCTTTAATTAAAGTAAATGGAGAGCTACAAGAAGCAAGCTGGGAAGAAGCTCTGTCCCTTATAGCGAATGAAATCCGGAGAATAAAGAAGGAGCACGGCGCCGATGCCCTAGCTGTCTTTGGCTCCACAAAATGTACTAACGAAGAAAATTACCTGCTACAGAAATTTGCCCGGGGAGTGCTGGGCACAAATAACATTGATAATGGCAGTCGACTTTACAGTTCAGCCAGCCGTATTGGACTCGGGGCATCCATAGGCTACGCCGGAACAACGGGTTCGATAGACGCTTTAGAAAGGTCAAAGGCGATTATGGTAATCGGCGCCAATCCGGAAATATCGGCTCCGATCGTGGCATATGCCATCAAGCGGGCAGCCAGATACAAGGGGGCAGAGCTATGCGTTATCGACCCCCGCTGGACGCCCCTAGCACAATTCGCCCGCTACTGGCTGCAACCAAAAGTGGGCACCGATATCGCGCTGCTGAACGGCATGGCGAAAGTAATCATCGACGAAAAGAAATACGACGTGGAATTTGTCACACGCATGACGGACAACTTCACGCAATGGGCGAAGAGCCTGGAAAAATATACACCAGCCTATGTAGAACACGTAACCGGCATTCCCAGAAACGAAATACAGGCAGCAGCCAGAATGTTGGCCGGGGCAGAAGAGGCTTCAATAATATATGGGAACGGTATAACCCAGCATGCTACCGGCACCGATGCCGTCATTGCCATAGCCAACCTGGCAATGCTGACCGGTAACCTAGGGAGGCACGGGGGAATATTCGCACTACAACGTGAAAACAACGCTCATGGCGCCTGTGATATGGGAACTTTACCCGGTTTTCTCCCCGGTTATAAGAGCATAGAAAACGCGCAACACAGGAAGAAATACGAGGAACGCTGGGGGATACAGATACCCAGCCAAACCGGTCTGACAGCGGTTGAAATGATGGAGGCAGCGCTATCAGGAAAGGTCAAGGGGATATTCATCACCGGGGAGAACGTTATCGCGAGCTTTCCGCAGCCGTCCAAGGTCAAAAAGGCTCTGCAAAATCTGGAATTTCTCGTGATTTCTGATATGTTCCTGACAGAGACCGCCAGGATGGCTAACGTAATATTACCGGCTGCGAGTTTCGCGGAGAAAGAGGGGACCTTTACTAACTTCGAGGGGAGAGTGCAGCGACTGCACAAAGCTATCGAACCCTGTGGAGAAAGCCTGCCTGATAGCGAGATAATTATGCGAATTGCGGCGAAACTGGAGTCACCGATGCCATATACTTCCAGCCAGCAGGTGATGGAGGAAATCGAAGAGATGGTCCCCTTCTACCATTACCTAGCTTATAGAGACACCGAGCCAATCGAGGCGGACATAGAGGGCAACGAGATAAACGCCCCGAGCAACAGGAGGCTTTATAACGGATTGTTCCCCAGCGGTTTCGGGCGGTTTTCAGCGGTTGAATATACGCCTCCGACGGATGTGGCTACGGAAAAATATCCCTTTACACTGCTGGTAGGTTCGGTGCTCTTTAATTTCGGCACCGGCTCACGCAGCTCGCGTTCAAAACGATTAAAGCAGTTCCGACCGGAGGCACTGCTTGAAATGAATAATAATGATGCAAAACGCCTGGGCGTCAAGGACGGTGACAAGATCAAGATTACCTCAACGCAGGGAGAACTGACAACCACCGCAAAGCTGGACGCCAAGCTGCAACCCGGCTTGCTTTTTATGCCGATATCCTTCCCCGAACCTCCGGCGTATGAGCTATTCGATACTACCCTGTACCATCAAGCTAAAGCCCCGGCGCTTAAATCCTGCGCCGTAAAGGTGGAAAGGATTACCGATGACGGTTAAAACGAAGAAGAAATCCAAGGTAGATCTTAAGCAGATAGAGAAAATCATCGCGGGATACCGGGGAAAGCGGTGGGCATTGATACCACTGGTCCAAGAAATTCAGGAGAAGGCGGGATTCATTCCCCCCGAGGTTATCCCGAGTATTGCCGGCGCTTTAAATCTATTCCCCAGCCAAGTGCAGGCGGTGATTACATTTTACGCTCAACTTTATACGAAACCCCGGGGTAGAAATATCGTCAGGGTGTGCCGGGGAACCGCCTGCCACGTACGCGGCGGGAACTCTATTCTGAAGCTGACCAAACAGCACCTCGGCATCGAGGAGGGGCAGACTAGCGAAGACATGGAATATACCCTGGAAACGGTAGCCTGTATCGGCGTGTGCGCGCTCGCCCCAAATTTGATGATAAACAAAGATACATATGGTAATTTGAATCCCAAGAAAGTTGCCAGAATATTCGGTAGAGGCAAGAAGGAGTAATATGCCGGTGAAGCGTACCGTATTTGTATGCCGGGGCACCGGTTGTGTTTCCGGCGGCGGCGATGTCGTTTTCGAAGCCCTGAAGTCGGAACTCGTTAAACAGGGAGTAACCGAAGCTGCGGCAGACTTTTCCGGATGCCATGGTTTTTGCCAGCAGGGACCCAACGTGGTGGTGGAACCGGACGGTATTTTCTATACGCATGTAGAACTAGAAGATGCTGCGGAAATCGTGAGTTCACACCTGCATAACGGCATACCGGTCGAGCGTCTTTTTTACCGCGACCCGGTAACCGGCAAATCGATATCGCAATACGCCGATATTAAATTTTATGACGAGCAGCAACGCGTGGTGATGCGTAACTGCGGGCAGATAAATCCCGAAAGAATTCGCGATTATACAGCCCGCGGAGGCTACGAATCGTTGAAAAAGGCGCTTTTCACGATGAAGCCGAAGGATGTTATCGACGTGATAAAGCGTTCCGGGCTGCGCGGACGGGGCGGGGCGGGATTCTCTACAGGCACCAAATGGGAGTTCTGCCATAACGCTCCCGGGAACCAGAAGTATATGATTTGCAACGCCGATGAAGGCGACCCAGGCGCTTTTATGGACCGCTCCATATTAGAAGCCGACCCTCATTCTGTCTTGGAAGGTATGGCTATCGCGGCATATGCCATCGGCGCCAGCGAGGGATATATTTATGTCCGCGCGGAGTACCCGCTAGCCGTGCAACGCCTGAAAACGGCGTTGGTGCAGGCGCAGGAGAGAGGCTTTTCCGGCAATAAAATACTCGGTTCCGGATTCGATTTAAACGTACATATCAAGGAAGGCGCAGGTGCTTTTGTATGCGGGGAGGAAACGGCGCTGATAGCTTCAATTGAAAGCAAACGCGGCATGCCACGTCCCCGCCCTCCTTTCCCGGCAAATTCCGGGCTTGACGGCAAACCGACGATTATCAATAACACCAAAACCCTTGCAACCATTCCTATTATTATAGAAAGAGGGGCAGACTGGTTTGCCAGCATCGGTACAGAAAAAAGCAAAGGGACAGCGGTCTTTGCCCTCACCGGGAAAATTGCAAACAGCGGTCTGGTCGAGGTACCGATGGGCACGCCGTTGTCTCATATAGTCTATAACGTGGGCGGCGGTATTCCGCGAGGGCGGAGCCTTAAAGCGGTACAGACAGGGGGGCCCTCCGGGGGCTGCATCCCGGCGCGATTCATGGATACACCCATAGAATACGAGACGCTGGCGAAACTGGGTTCTATCATGGGTTCGGGCGGTATGGTGGTCATGGACGAGGCGACCTGCATGGTGGAAGTGGCGCGCTTCTTCGTCAGCTTTACGCAAAGCGAGTCCTGCGGCAAGTGCACTCCCTGCCGGCTGGGAACGCGGCAGATGCTGGAAATATTGACCAGAATTACCGAGGGCAAAGGACGCGACGATGACATCGACGCCCTACTTTCCATAGCGAAAACAGTTAAAGAATGTTCACTATGCGGGCTGGGGCAGACCGCACCTAACCCGGTGCTCTCTACCATTAACTATTTCCGCGATGAATACGAGGCTCATATAAGGGAGAAGAAATGCCCGGCGGCGGTCTGCGAAGCTTTGATGATATCGCCCTGCCAGCATACCTGCCCGGCGGGCATCAATATACCGAAGTACGTGGCATATATCGCCGATGGCGATTATAAAGCTTCCATCGAGACTATAAGGGAACGCAACCCTTTTGCCGCGGTATGCGGACGCATCTGCCACCATCCCTGCGAGGGACGGTGCCGACGCGGGGAGCTGGACGAGGCAGTGGCTATAAGGACACTGAAACGGTTTGCCGCCGACTGGTATGTGGAACATGGCGCCGAGATGGGAGAAGTAAAGCCTTTCCCAATCACGAAAAAACAGAAAGTGGCGGTGGTGGGAGCGGGACCGACCGGACTTGCCTGCGGCTATTTCCTGGCGCAGTCAGGATACCCGGTGACGGTTTTCGAAGCATTGCCTATTGGTGGGGGCATGTTATCGGTAGCGATCCCGGAGTTTCGCTTACCGCGTGCTGCTATAGAGCAGGACATCGAATATATCATCAAAAAGGGCGTGGAGATAAAATACAATACACCGATTAATACTAACTTTACGATAGAACATCTAAGGAAAGACGGATATGCCGCAGTCTTTATCGCGGCAGGCGCGCAGAGGAGCCAGCGCCTGGGTATACCAGGAGAGGTCGAAGACTTAGAGGGTCTATACTACGGCTTGCGGTTCCTGCGGGATGTCAGGCTGGGGAGAGAGACGAAGGTAGGTAAAAAGGTGGCTATCATCGGGGGTGGCAACGTTGCCCTGGACGCAGCCCGTACTTCACTCCGCCTCGGTGCGGAGGAAACCAGTATCTATTACCGTCGCTCCAGAGATGAGATGCCGGTCTCCGAAGTGGAGTATGAGGAGGCGATGGCTGAAGGTGTGAAAATCAATTTCCTGGTTTCTCCAACCAGAATAATCAGCGATAACTGGAAGGTTACCGGGATTCAATGTACCCGCATGCAACTGGGTGAACCCGACGACAGCGGAAGGCGACGCCCTATCCCCATCACGGGGTCGGAGTCTACAATCGCAGCGGATACGGTTATCGCCGCGGTGGGACAGGCGCCCGACCTTTCTTTCCTGCCACCCGATAGCGCCCTCGAACGGACGAGGTGGGAGACCCTGGTCACAGACAGTAATACTCTGGCGACTAACATACCCGGTATCTTCGCCGGCGGCGATTTTGTCACAGGGCCGGACATGGTTGTTAACGCCGTCGCGGCGGGGAGGAGAGGGGCAATCGCTATAGACAAGTACCTGCGCAAAGATACCTCACGCGTGGAAATTTATGACAAGAAGTTGAAAAACGAAGGTGCAAAGCCACTGGAACTCGATGAGACATGGGAGAACCAACCCAGGACGAAGGTAAATACGCTGCCGCTACCGGAAAGGCGAGCGAGCTTTACAGAAATCGAGCTGGGCTTTTCTGAAGATATCGCCCAGCGCGAGGCCAAAAGGTGTCTGCGGTGCGACCTGGAAGAATGAGATTCCTTAGAGGGAGGGGTCAGCTATGAAGTCAATAACAAAGCAAAAAACAATGGAAGAAGTTGAACAGAGCCTGAAAGGGCTGGATAGAATATTTATAATAGGCTGCGGCACCTGTACGACCATGACGAAGACCGGAGGCATCGACCAGGTAGCGGAGATGAAGGGAAAGCTACAGGACCTGGGCAAGCGGATAACCGGCACTACAGTAATACCCACCGCCTGCGACGACATGACCGAGACGGCGATGAAAGAAAACGAACAGTTTATACGCAACGCCGATGTGATTTTATCCATGGCCTGCGCGCTGGGGGTGCACCGGATGAGCCTGAACATCAGCAAACCGGTGATTCCCGCAGTTGATACATTATTTATAGGGGTGGAGGAGACACCCGGATTTTTCCGCGAAGCCTGCGCCCAGTGCGGACAGTGTCTGCTCGGGGAGACAGCGGGAGTCTGCCCCATTACCGCCTGTCACAAGGGACTGGTCAACGGTCCTTGCGGGGGTACCAATAACGGCAAGTGTGAGGTGGACAAGGAAAAGGACTGTGCATGGACGCTGATATACAATCGATTAAAAGAGCAGGGCAGGCTCGAACTAATGCACCGGTACCAGCCGCCCCGCAACCATCACATCAGTCTGAAACCGAGGTCGGTGAGAATTCAGTGAGGGGGTAAGGAAAATGGTATCGCGTTTTAAAGAAGCTCTTAACTCCGGAAAGTTCGTAATTACGAGCGAAGTCGCCCCGCCGAAAGGGACGAACCTGGAAAAGATGTTCCACCACATCGAACTACTGAAAGATAAAGTGGATGCCATGAATGTCACGGACCACCAGAGTTCTGTGATGCGATACCCGTCACTGGGGGGGTGCCTGGCGGTTAAAGAGAGGGGCGGCGAGGCTATCATGCAGATGACCTGCCGCGACCGTAACCGGATGGCGCTGGAAGCCGACCTGCTTTTTGCATACAGCAGGGGCATCGAGAACGTATTATGCCTTACCGGCGACGCGGTACCGGTTGGCGACCACAAGGAAGCCAAGGGCGTCTTCGACCTGGACTCACTACAACTACTGAAAGCTATCAAGCAGCTGACAGCCGGAGAGGACTTAGGCGGGAACAAGCTCGAAGGAGCGGTGGAGTTTTGCGCGGGGGCTATTGTTACGCCGGAGGCGCAGCCTATCGAGCCACAATTGATAAAATTTGAAAAGAAGGTAGAAGCCGGCGCTGAATTTTTCCAGACCCAGGCTATCTATGACCTCGATAATTTCAGGAAATTTATGGAATACGCCCGAAAGCTAAAAGCCAAAGTGCTGGCGGGTATCGTCCTGCTTTCATCCGCCAGAATGGCAAAGTATATGACGGAGAACGTACCCGGTATCTTTGTGCCTAAGAACCTCATTGACGAACTGTCCGCAGTGCCGAAAGAGAATATGCTAGCCAAAGGGATTGAAATAGCGGGGCGGACAATCGCCGCTTTGAAGAAAGAAGCTCTTTGCGACGGCGTGCATATCATGGCTATCGGCAAAGAGGAGGTTGTGCCCGATATACTGGCGGCGGCGGGGCTTTAGTTTAATCATTAATCGCAAACCATATTCCGGTTGTTCAGACTTAATACATTGTTGAGTTGATTTTACTTTTTTTTAATGATATAAATTGTAATATGAAACATGCCATCATGCAGAGAAAATGCTTTTTGTTTTTCAAATCGAATAAAAGGAACGGGGAATAGAGTTGACAATTAAGGAAATATGGATTATAGTATTTGAAAATTGAAAATTACAGGATAACAATACACGGCGGAAGACGGGTATTCTGTGCGTGTTGATATAGGAAATTAAGAAAAGCCCAAAAATATTTATAACAGGGGAGGTCGATAATAGCCAATAATAAGAATATTTCAGGAATCGCCAAAATTTTAAAGAGGAGGAAAGAATGAAAAAATTGTTACTGGTCCCGATATTCTTGATGCTGGCAGCTGTATTGATATTTACCAGTTGCGGCGGAACAGCGACAACAACAGCAACACAACCTACAGCAACACAGCCAACAGCGACACAACCAACCGCAACACAACCCACAGGAACGCAACCGATCAAACCTGAACCTTATGGTACGATAACCATCGGCTCCACAGATTTCAGCTACGAATCAACAGACCCAGTTTATTATGAGTCCTTCTGGGGCTGGTCAATGTATGAACCAATAATCACATGGGACCCCGATGGTAATTACGTTGGCAATGATGACGCCGATTGGGCCTGCACAGTAGCTGACAGCTGGTCAATAAGCGAAGACGGCAATACCTGGACGTTTAAAATCCACAAGGGCCTCAAAGCCTGGAACGGCGAGCCAATTACAGCAGAAGACGTCAAATGGTCCGTAGACCGGTTTGGGGATATGACAGTATCCACGAATCCCTGGTCATTTTTCCTTAGCACGATGTACAACACGAAAAGCACGGCTGTTATCGATGACTACACCTTCGAATTCGTGACCAATCATCCCGAGCCAGCTCTGGTCGTGCCTTTTGCCTGGACTCGCGTCCTGCCCAAGGACTACTTTGAGTCAGTAGGTCAGGAAGAATTCAGGAAGAACCCAATGGGTTCCGGTCCCTGGAAGTTCGTCGAGCATACTCCGGAGACCAGCTTTACGATGGAAGCCAACACAGACTACTGGAACCCACTAGCCATACCCGAGTATAAAACTCTTAAATATCTCCAGGTTCCAGAAGAAGCAACGCAGGTTGCCATGCTCAAGCGCGGCGAACTTGATATGGTCACCGTAAACATGGACAGGATCGTTGCACTGCAGAAAGCCGGCTGGAAAACCGTTGAATTCGGGTTCCCCGCCCTGATCAATCTGACCGTCCAGGGAAGCTACTATGAGACGGCCGGACCCGTGCACGACATAAGAGTCCGACAGGCATTATCCTATGCCATCAACCGCCAGGAAATTTGTGATTCCTACTACCTGGGTAACGCCGTACCGGGAGGCATGTGGTTCATGTCCCCGGGCAGCTATGGCTGGAAAGACTCATGGCTTAATTTCTACTCATATGATCCAGATAAAGCCAAAGCACTGCTGGCAGAAGCCGGATATCCGGATGCCTGGGAAGACCCGGTAATCCACATGTACATCTCACCAGGATCCGGAGTCGATTTCATGCAGATAATCCAGGGCTACTGGAGAGCTGTCGGTATCGACTGCGTAATTGAGATAGTTGACTCCGTGGTATATGGCGGTCTTTACTTTAGCTTCGGACCTCTGGCAGAAGATGCGCAAAACGTGGGCTGGATATTCCCGTGGTTCTTCAATGGCGCACCTAACAGCACATACCACGCATCCAACATGTACACATCGACGGGCGTGCACCACGGACTTACCGACCCGACGATTGACGCAATGTACGCGAAGTATGCCGCAGAACTCGACCCGGTGAAGGCATTGAAGTACTGGCAGGAGTTCCAGGAAGCGGGCCATGCCCAGTATATCAATATCGGCATCTGCATGGTTAAACCGCTGGTTATCTCCGGACCTAACCTTGGTGCATGGAGCTACAAGACCTGGGTTTCCTCCGCCGATTCTCTAGCCTTCCTTAAGCACCCTTAAGAGAATACTTGGTTCGTTAAAAGACCAGTTTAACGCGAAATAGAGGCTTTTCGGGGGGTAATCCCCCCCGAAAAGCCATGGTTCAAAAAATTACCCTTAGGTATCATAATGAGTGGTACTTTGTATCCATTTTTACCGAATTATACGCAATATACGGATAATTTTAATGAGAAATTTGTATAAATGCTAAAATATTTGACACTTAGATAATATATATGTATCATAGAATTAATTACTCAAATTTAGTATTACACTAAGATAAAAAGGAACTATTCTTAGTAATCCCAAATATCAAGGGAAAAGACAGTGACGCGTTTTATCATAATAAGAATACTACAGTCCATCATCGCTCTCATCGGAATCATGGTAATGGTCTTTTTCCTGGTCCGGCTTTCAGGAGACCCCACCGAACTGATAAAATCGCCCAACTCAACAAAAGAACAAATAGAAGCAGTAAAAATACAGCTCGGACTGGATAAATCATACGCCGAGCAGTTCTTGATTTTCATTAAAGACTACTCCAGGGGCGAGTTCGGCAAGTCATTCATGCAGATGCGACCCGTCATCGAAATGATCGGCGAGGCACTACCGAATACATTAAAACTAGGTATTCCCTCATTTATTATAGGCATGGTCTTGGCATTTACTCTAGGTATATTGGGGGCAGTCCGCCGCGACTCAATTATAGACAACACCGTTAAATTTTTAGCCATCCTTGGGCAGGCATTGCCAGGTTTCTGGGTAGCTATCATTGCGGTATTAGTGTTATCCGTGCACTGGCAGATTTTCCCAGCGGCCGGCATGGATACACCGCTTCACTATGTCCTGCCGGTGGGCACCATGGTCTTCTTTATGCTGCCGGGCATGATGCGTCTGGTACGTTCCAGCATGCTGGATGTACTCGATAGCGAGTATGTCAAGCTGGCAAGAATTAAGGGTCTCCCGGAAAGAGTGGTTATCTGGAAACATGCGCTGCGAAACGCATTGATAGCACCGTTGACAACAGCAGGCATGATATTCGCCGGAATAGTTGGCGGCGCGATAATCACCGAGAACATTTTTAACTGGCCGGGCATGGGCAGGCTGGCGCTTTCATCGACATTTTCCAGGGATTTCCCGGTAGTACAGACGATTACGATATTAATTGCAATAATGGTACTCGGGGCGAACCTGCTTGTCGATATTGCATACGCCTATGTCGACCCGCAAATAAGGTATGAAAAGTCATAAAGGCTGGCATATATAATGACAGTGGCACCGAATATAGAAGCAAAGACAACTAATAAGAGGAAGGGTGGTGTTTCTCGGTGGTCCCGTATAATGAAGAACCTGACATTTATTATTCCGTTGTCTATATTCATTATACTAATACTGACGTCAATATTTGCACCGTTTATAGCTCCTCATGACCCAGAGGCGACATCTTTGACAGAAAGGCGTCTGCCACCAGCTTTTATTGAGGGTGGGAGCACAAAGTATCTCCTAGGGACAGACAGTCTGGGCAGAGATGTGTTAAGTCGTGTTATTTACGGGGCGAGGGTCTCTCTTAGCGTTTCTCTGATGGTGATAGCTATTACCGCCGGCATCGGTACGCTTATGGGTATAGCTTCAGGCTACCTCGGAGGGCGTATCGACGGCTTTTTAATGAGGGTAGTTGATATTGCCATGTCTTTTCCCGGCCTGGTCCTGGCAATGTTGCTGGCGGTGGCCTTGGGACCAGGTTTTTTCACCGTGGTGATAGCGTTATCAGCACTGGGCTGGGCTGGTTATGCACGTTTAATACGTGGAGAGACATTGCGTATACGCAATTCAGACTTCGTAGCACAGGCGCGTATATCCGGCGCATCTTCGTGGAGAATAATGCTCAGACACATTTTCCCGAATGTCCTTAATCCGTTGATAATAATTATGACATTAGCCGTGGGTATGATGATTCTGGCAGAATCCGGCATGAGCTACCTCGGCATAGGTATTCCGCCACCGACACCATCATGGGGTTCCATGGTGTCTGATGGAAGAAACGACCTGGATGTTGCCTGGTGGATTTCTACGTTCCCCGGCATATGTATCGGGTTGGTGGTATTATCCGGCAACTTCCTGGGTGATTGGCTACGTGATAAAATGGACCCGAGGTTGAGACAATTATGAGTAATGTTGTACTACAAGTTGAAGACCTGCATACTTCTTTCTTTACAAGGATGGGTGAGGTCAAGGCTGTTGACGGGGTGAGTTTCTTGATAAGGGAGGGGGAGACTTTCGGGATTGTGGGTGAATCCGGCTGCGGTAAATCAGTAACCGGGTTATCAATCATGCGTTTACTTCCAGAGCCGGGGGGCCAGATTGTGGGGGGCAAGATAATCCTGGAGGGTAAAAACCTCCTGGAGTTGAGCAAAAAGGCAATGAGGGCGTATCGCGGGAAAATAGTTTCCATGATATTGCAGGACCCGATGTCCTCACTTAATCCGGTGTATCAAGTCGGCGACCAGATAGCAGAATCAGTGCGGCTGCACCAGGGCCTTCCTGAGAATATGGTTGAACCTGAAGTGATATCAGCATTGCGGTTATTGAGAATCCCGGCTCCGGAAGTACGTATCAAGGAATATCCTTTTCAACTTAGCGGAGGCATGAGGCAGAGGGTGGTGGGATCAATAGCAATGTCCTGCAAGCCACGCCTGCTGATTGCCGATGAACCTACGACTGCTTTGGATTCAACTATACAGGCTCAATACATCGCTTTATTCGAGGATATTCAGGCGAAGACAAACGTGGCGATAATGTTTATTACCCATGATTTCGGGGTCATTTCCAGGATATGCGATAGAGTGGGAGTCATGTATGCAGGGAAAATCGTGGAAACAGCCCCTACGAGGGAAATTTTTAAAGCGCCCAAGCACCCCTATACAGTCGCCCTGATTCATTCTGTACCGCGTCTGGATCAAAAAGACGAACGGTTATTTTCAATCGAAGGTCAGCCGCCTTCATTGATGAACTTACCTCCCGGGTGCCGCTTCTGTCCACGCTGTACCGTTGCGCTTGATGTTTGTAAGGAGCAACAGCCGCCCGAGGTAAAAATCAGTGATAATCACTCTGTATCTTGTTGGAGGGTAAAGTAAGTCATGGCAGAGGTTTTACTCGAAGCGCGTGATATTGTAAAACACTATCCGGTGACACGGGGGCTTCTTCAACGTACCGTCGGCTGGGTAAGGGCCGTGGATGGTGTTTCTTTTACCGTAGAACAGGGCAAGACTTTTAGCCTTGTGGGAGAATCAGGGGCGGGGAAAACGACTATTGCCAAGGCAATATTACTGCTGGAGAGACTGACTTCCGGCAACATTCTTTTTGAAGGGAAAGACGTTTATAAATTCTCTGCCGCGCAGCTTAAAACCGGCTATAGGCCCAAGGTCCAGTCCGTGCAACAGAATCCCTGGAGTTCCATGAATCCCAGAATGAGGGTGAGAGATATTGTCGGCGAACCGCTGTTTGTGAACACAAAGCAGCCCAAGAAGGAAGTGTATGATAACGTTAGCAAGCTACTGGACCAAGTGGGTATAGGGGCGGAGGGTATGACCCGCTATCCGCACGAATTCAGCGGCGGCCAACGCCAGCGTATCGCCGTGGCACGCGCTCTGGCATTACACCCGAACCTGCTGGTACTGGATGAGCCCGTTTCCGCCCTCGATGTATCAATCCGGGCGCAGATAATGAATTTGTTGAAAGACCTCCAAACACAGTTTAACCTTAGCTATATAGTAATCGCGCATAATCTAGCAACGGTAAGATATATGAGCCACGGTGTGGCCATTATGTACCTCGGACAGCTGGTAGAATACGGGGACACAGAGGAGCTTTTCAAGAATCCTTTACATCCGTATACGAGGGCTCTGATATCCGCTTCACAGTTGACGTTGCCCGAGGATGCTAAAGACGGTGCGAAACAGATTATATTGACCGGTGAAATGCCTTCACCATTGAATCCACCACCGGGCTGCCGATTCCACACCCGCTGCGCCGAGGCCGGGGAACTCTGCTCAAAAGAAATACCAGATATGCGGCAGGTCGGTAAAAATTACGTGAAGTGCCATCACTACAAATAGCGATTACTTCTGCAGGGCAATCCTGATATCAAGAAAAGCACAGGCTGGTTTCTAGAGCCTGATTCTCCGTCCACATCTGGTACAGAGCACATTATTATCTTTAAAACCCGGCGGTATTTTCCACCTGGCGCCGCATTCACAGTCCACAGTCCTGTATTTATCCAAGCGCAGCATGAGGTCCGACACTTCATGGGTTCCCGCGGCTTTACTCGCGGCTTTGCCCGAAGCGAGCCCTAATTCTCCGGGGGCGGACAGCGATGCCTGCCTGACACCTACAGCGCCTATTCCCGCCGTTGCAGTTTGAGAGATAATTGCCTGTTTGCCAGAATGCACTTTGCGGTAAGCATTATTATAATCCGTAAAGGAAGCGCCGCCAGCCATGGCACGCAAGATGCGTACCCTCTCCGATATGGGGGGGTGAGTACTGGTAAGGTCAGCGGCTTTCATGCCCTCTTTACGGAAAGGATTGATGATATACATAGGGGCAGTAGCTTGATTGGCGGATTTCAACTGCTGGGTTGAACCCCCGATTTTTTCCAGAGCCGATGCCAGGCCTTCCGGATAGCGAGTATAGAGAGCGGAGGAGGCATCGGCGAGATATTCCCTCTTGCGGGAGATAGCATAGTAAATAAGTTGCGCCATGATGGGTGCAAGAATCATCAAGACAAGGCCGACAATCAGGATAATCGCTTGGGCGCCACCTCCACCACCGCCACTACGCGATGAAGACCTTCTGCCTGAACCCGCCATACCACCAAAGATTAAAACGCGTGTGGCATACCACGAAAGTATCACGATAGTGCCGAGCATTACGGCTGTAATCGCCATAAGAAGGACGTCACGATTTTTAATGTGCGCAATCTCATGGCCGATGACTCCCTGTAATTCATCACGGTTGAGCTTCTGCAATAAACCGGAAGTGATAGCCACCGATGCTTTAGAGGGGTCGCGGCCGGTAGCGAAGGCATTTAATGCCGGGTCGTCAATGATATAGACATCCGGCACCTTCTCAAGGCCGGAGGCTATTTTCATCTCCTCGACCACATTATAGAGTCTCGGGGCATCATCGGGGCCGATTTTCTTGGCTTTCGCCATAACGAGCAGGATGCTATCGCCCTGAAAATAAGCAACCAGGCTCATAATTGCCCAGACAATTAAGGCAATGACCAGTCCACCAACCGCGCTATCGAAAAAGTAAAGTCCCAGAAAATAGCCGACAGCCAGCAATAATCCCGCGATAAGCGCGATCAGAAATACCGACCTTACCTGGTTTGACCGTATCTGTTCCCACATGATTTATATTTTTCTTGCTTAAGTAAAACTGACCTTTGGAGCTTCTTTCTCCACCGTTATGGTAACTTCAAAGAATTCACCCAATTTAAAGCTGAACATGCCGGCGATAACGTTGGAAGGAAACATCTGTATTTTATTGTTATATTTCAGGACAGAATCATTGTAATACTGCCGGGAGAAGCTGATTTTATTCTCTGTGGAGGTCAACTCCTCCTGTAGAGCGAGGAAGTTCTGGTTGGCTTTCAATTCCGGATAAGCCTCGGCAACTGCCAGCAGCCTGCCCAGCGCCATGCCCAACTCACCTTCCAACTTGCCTCTTTCAGCAGCACCAGCAGAGGACGCCTGCTGGGCTAGATTACGAGCTTTGGTTACCATCTCAAATGTTTCCCGCTCGTGTTTAGCGTAGCCTTTGACTGTTTCTACGAGATTGGGGATTAGGTCATATCGCCTTTTCAGCTGAACGTCTATCTGCGCCCAGGCGTTCTTGACCTGGTTGCGGAAGCCAACCAAGCCGTTGTAAGCGCCGATGATGAAAAAAATCAAGATAACGACGATGCCGAGGACAATCCATAATGCAATCACGTTTTACTACCTCCCAATTATATTTACGCAAATATCTTTTAAGGATATTATCCTGTCTGATGTTTAAACATGTCGCCGACGAAAGCCAGAACACCTTGAGAATCACCTTTTTCCGGCGATTCTCCTACCAGCGCCTGTACCAGATGATGTACCTCACCGCCGTCAAACCATATGCCATCGCCGACATGGCAGACATCAACGAGGACTTTTTTATCCCGGTCTATATAGGTCTTTTTCATCTTGTGGTTACAGTCGGGGCATTTACGTTTTTTTTCCGAAGTAGCAACTTCCGGAGCGTGAATAATACCCTCAAGATAGCGCCGGAAGTCCTCCAACCCAGCCGATTCCATAAGCAATTCAAGCTCGCCGGCATCAAACCAGACGCCGTTACAGACGGGACAATAATCCAACTCTATATCCTGATACTCAACAATCAGAGCATCCTTATGACATACCGGACACATCATATTACTGTATTCCTTAATTCAATTATACGAGTTTGAAGCGCAGGTTACAATGCTTTCACAGGTATTGCTGCTATTATACAAACGATAGTAAAGAAGTACAATTAAACGTCTTCCAAGTATATATGATATACTTTTTGTATTATTCCCGTCACGCTGGTATAATGTGACACTAAAGAGTCAGGCTGTTCAGGTCGACAGGAATTCCAAGAACAACAACATCACGATTAAACTTTATCTATGTTTAAAACTAGAACAGGAGCAGAAAGATGCCAGAGAAGAAATGGTCGGAGATGACCCCGCAAGAAAAGAGAGACCAGAGGTTTAAATGGTGGCTCGATGCCGAAGGCGTAAACTTCACCAGCGCCGCGGCTAAAAAAGCCTACAAGCAGAGGGTGCAGAGGATGATTGACGTTTATAACGTCCGAGAACCGGACAGAGTTCCGGTCTCACTGATGATAGGCTCACTGCCAGCTTATCTTTACGGCACCGACTATTATAACTGCATGTATGACTATGATCTGGCGGTCAAGGCATGGGATAAATTTAACGCGGACTTCCAGGACGCGGACTCTCTATCAAGTCCGGGCATGGTAATACCGGGGAAAATATACGATTTGCTGGATTATAAATTGTATAAATACCCGGGGCACGGGCTGGAAAAAAATGCCACGGGAATCCAGTTCGTCGAGGGCGAGTATATGAAGGCAGACGAGTACAACGCCCTAATTTTAAATCCATCAGATTTCTGGCAGAGGACCTACATGCCACGTATTTTCGGAGCATTCGAATCGTGGAATCTGCTAACGCCCTTCACCAACATCATCGAACTGCCGGCGATGAATTTCATGCCGTATTCTCATCCGGGGGTACAAAATTCGCTGCGGACACTGATAAACGTGGGCAACGAACTACTGAAATACATGCAGGTTACCGGGGAATTCGCGCGGAGAACACTGGAAGCCGGATTTCCCACCGCCAGGGGCGCCTTCGCCAAAGCGCCTTTCGATGTCATCGGCGACACTCTAAGAGGAACACACGGGATTATCAACGACATGTTCCGCCAGCCAGACAAGCTCCTCGAAGCTATCGATGTAATAACCAAACTAATGATTGAGTCGGTCATCACTCCCGCCAATGCATCCAAAGGTTTAATAGCCATGTTCCCCCTGCATAAAGGCGCCGATGGCTGGATGTCCGATAAGCAGTTCGATAGATTTTACTGGCCTTCCCTGAAAAGAGTAATCGATGCCCTGCTTGAGGAAGGTATTTTACCGATGCTATTTGCCGAGGGCAGCTACGAAACGCGCTTGGAAAGTGTCAACGAATTCGCTAAGGGCGAGGTTTCCTGGCTTTTCGATAAGACGGATATGGGTAAAGCCAAGAAAATCCTGGGCGAGAAGTGTTGTATCGCCGGAAACGTCCCAACCTCACTAATGCTGACCGGAACACCAAAATCAGTGAAAGACTATTGCCGTAAACTCATCGAGACCTGCGGCAAGGGCGGAGGTTATATACTGGCGGGCGGGGCGCAGGTAGATAACGGCAAGCCGGAGAACGTGAGAGCAATGCTGGATGCTGCCAAAGAATACGGCGTATATAGAAAATAGCAGCTGTGATAGTTATGTAAAGGAGTGGTTTTTACAGCAGGAAATGGGACGGACTATAAAAGAGATATTGAATAACAATAGGATTAGAGGATAAATATGGAAGAATATACGACAATAAAAGCTCTCATAGAGATTATGAACGCCAACGGAGTCGAGTTCGTTTTCTTTAATCCCGGTATAGATAATGTGCCGGTACTGGAAACGATAGCCGCCTACCAGGCACAGGGGAAAAAGTCGCCGAAAAGCATCCTCTGCCTCGATGAGTTCGTAACCATGACAGCTGCACACGGCAACTGGATGGCATCGGGGAGACCGCAGGTAGTATCGGTACATTCCGAACTAGGCACGCTGCAACTAGGCGGCGCCCTGCATAACGCCCAATGGGGAAGGGTGCCGGTGGTGTTTTTCACCGAGAGCTACGGGCCCAGCCAACGTACCAACTGGCGCGGCGAACCCTTCGACCAGGGGACGACGGTACGCAACTTCGTCAAATGGGACCACTATTTAAATCCCAACGAGAACGTCATCGACGTATTCGAAGAGGCTTTCCGTATTGCCACGACCGAGCCCTGCGGTCCCGTTTACTTAAGCCTGCCGAGGGAGGTACTCTGGAGCAAGGGTGAAATTACCCAGCGTAAAATAGCTAACACCAAGAGTGAAAACCTGTTAAAAATCGATACAGGTACTCTCACCAAAATTGCCGAAGTCCTCATTAACGCCGAAAATCCGCTGATAGTGACCGGATATTCAGGCAGGAACCTCGATACCGTGCAATCGCTGATAGAGCTGGCGGAAACATTAAGCGTAAGAGTGCTAACATCCGATATCAGAGTGAACTTCCCTAACAACCATCCATTAGCAGCATTGCTTTCCCCTACCGGAGGATTCGGTAACCCGCTATTGAGTAAAGCCGATGTCATCCTGGCTATCGACTACGATATGCATTACGCGTCGCCGCCCTCCACACCGATGCCCAACGTCAAGATAATCCATATCGATATCGACACGGCGAAAAAAGGCGTACCGCTGTGGGGCAAGAAGCCTGATATTCTCCTGAAAGCCGATTCAGCACAGGCGATACCCGCCCTGACGAAAATTATTAAGCAGAAACTAACGGCGGAAAAAAGCGAGCAGTTTAAGAAACGCGCCAATGCACTGGAGGCGGAGCATAAAAAGCTTGATAGCGAATGGCGAACGCTGGCAACGAGCCATGCCGAACGCAAGCCGATTACCGCGCACTGGTTGAGTCGATGCATCGATGAAATAATCGACGACAATACGATTATCGTGAACCAGACGATATCACCGTCAACGATTGTGGCACACCAGGTCCACCGCAGCAAGCCAGGTTCATTACTATCCTGCGCGGGGGGATGCATCGGGTGGGCGCCGGGCGCGGCTCTGGGTGTGAAGCTGGCAGCGCCGGATAAAACGGTCATCAGCCTGATGGGCGACGGCGCTTTTATCTACGGCTGCCCGGAGTCAACTTTGTGGTCGGCTAACTTTTACAAAGCCCCGTTTTTAGCCGTTATCTATGATAATCAAGGTTACGGGGCTATCAAGGGACTGTTTAAAGAAAAGTACAACGTAGATAACATGGGCGCCGATATCGCCGCACCGCCGGACTACACCCTGATTGCCCGCGCCAATAACGCCTACGGGCGCATGGTTGATGACCCGGCTGACATACCTAAAGCGCTCAAGGACTGCCTTGGTATGGTACGTGGTGGACAAGCCGCCGTGCTGGATATCAGACTAGCGCCGGTATAGGCAAAAATCTATATAGGCCGGGTAAATAACAAATCTATTTTATCCCAGGCCTTACGTTCATCTTCATACGGAGCGACTTCAACACGCGGATTTTTATCCAGCATCATCGTCATGCGTTTGGCGCCGTAGACAGGCCATTTGCCGATGCTCTCGCAGGAGGGGTCGCCGGTGCGGGCGAAAGCAGCGCAGGAGTCCTGTATTTTCAAGGCAAGATTTTCTACTTCCGGGCCGGTGCCATTCAATTGAGCATCAAGATTTCCAAAAAGCAAGGGATTATCAGAGCCGTGCATAGCACCCAGAATACCGCCCATCGCAGGTGATTTATAGGTAAACAGATAGTTATACACAGGCATGCCGGCATCGCGCTGGGTTTCAACAAGTCGGATAGTAGGTATCCGGAACATAAGGTCGACGTTGAGAGTCCCCAAAATATCAGACGGGGAGGAGCTACCACCACGTTTTTTCAAAATATCACGATAATTTTTAATCAGCCCGGGGACCATTTCCGGCGGTAGCAGGTCATTTAATCTTTTCACCATTCCCGCTTCGTCCATATTCCGCATAGCTGGTTCCATCGCCGTCATAGCCTTCATTTCGTCAAGCGTATTGCCCGCCAAAACGGGAATGTTTTTAGCAGAACCTTTTCTGATGGCTTCAATAGGCCATTCCGGAATAACGTTCCCGTCAACAACCGGCTGGAACGGCGTCATCCGGTATTCAGTCTCGCGCAACTTGTTACCCAGTTGCTGCTGGCCATCCAGAAGCTCCTGTGTTTTCAGATTGCGTAATGAATCAACATCTTTACCTTTCAGGTTAAATATCCTGACATATTCTTCCGATATTCTAACCATGTCCTCCAACGGTCCAACAATATTAGCCGCGCCGCTGCGGTTGATAGCCTTGTGGAACTTGCCGTGCGCCAGAGGCATACCCAGCAGATTACCGATACTCATACCGCCGGCAGAAAAACCGAAAACAGTGATATTATCCGGGTTGCCGCCGAAAGCCGCAATGTTATTATGCACCCATTCCAGAGCCGTTATCTGGTCCAGCAGCCCCTCATTACCCGTCGCCAGTATTTTACCGCCGGTGATTTCTTTAAGATTCAAGAAACCAAACGCACCCAGGCGATAGTTGATACTGACAAGGACAATATCACCGCGTTTTGCCAACTTGCCGCCCTCCAGGAACGGCTCGGTGCCAGAACCAATAATAAAAGCGCCGCCGTGTATCCAGAACATAACCGGACGGCGGGCATCATCCAGTCCGGGCGTCCAGATATTCAAGAAGAGGCAGTCTTCATCTTGAAGCTCTTTTTCAAAGACAGGCATTCCCGGAGCAGCGACAGGCATCGGATTCTGGGGGGCATAAGAGCCGTATTTTTTAGCGGGGCGTACACCATCCCAGGGCTTGACCGTCTGCGGCGGCATCCATCGTAAAGTGCCGATAGGCGGCACCGCGTAAGGAATGCCTTTAAAGACATATAGGTCGTTTTCAATAAAACCCTCCAATTTCCCGCTTTTAGTACTTACGATAGCTTGATTTTTACTGACCACTAGTACCTCCAAGTTATTTATTCAAAAGACCTTAAATATGGTGACATTCTAGAATTATCTACCCATTATACCATTCAGTTATTTCCTGTCAAAAAATCTCAATACGCAAACGATAAAAAATAATTCTCAACTTACCATAGCTACTACGCTTAGCATAGTATATTGTATAATACATAGATATATTGCGCATTATAATATCATTATTATTACGTTATGCCCAGTAATTATTGACATTATATGTGCATTATGATAATATATAAAACATGAGATGGGGAATGGTGGTAGATTTATCAAGCTGCGTGCGATGTTACGCCTGTTTAGCCGCGTGCCGAATCGAGCATTTTTTACCGATGGGTATGTCCTGGCCGAGGCTGATAGAACTGGAGACCGGCGGTGATAATCCTACTGTATCAACCTATTCGGTACGCTGCAACCAGTGTAAAGACGCGCCATGCGTCGAGGTATGTCCGACAGGCGCTACCCAACAACGTGGCGATGGCATTGTATGGGTCGACCAGAATAAGTGCGTGGGCTGCCGCTATTGTGTAGTCGCCTGCCCCTACCAGAACCGCACCTTTCTCTCCAAAGATAAAGACAAGGGCTTTTTCCCCGGCATTGTGCAGACGGACTTTGAGAAAGCGGGCAAGAAGCTTTACCAGCATCAAATAGGAACAACGGAGAAATGCAATTTTTGCGCGGAAAGGATTGATGTCGGACTGGCTAAGGGACTGAAGCCGGGCATCGACCGTGAAGCCACGCCCGCCTGTGTAAATACCTGCCCAGCAAAAGCGCTGACTTTCGGGGACCTGGATGAGCCTGACAGCGAGGTTTCGCGTTTGATAAGAGAAAAGGGCGGCTTTCAGTTGCATCCGGAATACAATACCGACCCTTCGATATATTTTATAGACGGGAAGATAGGGCAGGTAGAAGCAACAAAAATTGAAGACAGACATCAGAAAGAGCCTCACACAGTAGGAGTTGGAGACTAAAGTGGAAGCACACCAATGGATGATTAACTACACCCGCCAGACGGAATGGATAGACCGCCGGGGAATATTCCTGTGGATTGCTTTCTATGCCGGCGGGCTGGGCGGGGGACTGTATTTAGTGTCGCTGTACTTCAACAGCCTGTGGGGCATGTTCATAAGCTGGCTGATTATCGCCGTTATCAAGGGCGGAACGCACTTGATATACCTCGGCAAGCCGCTGCGGTTCTGGAGGATAATCACCCGTCCTAATACCTCATGGCTTGCCAGGGGTTTCATCTTCGTGTTTTTATTCATCGGACTGGTAGCGATACAGTTAATATTATCCTACTGGCTGCCCGGCAGCGCCGCTGAAGTTGTTTTTAAAGTGTTAGGGGGGATAACGGCTTTCGCCGTAGCTGTTTATACCGGCATAATATTGAAAAACGTCAAGGGTGTGCCGTTCTGGAATTCGGCATTATTACCTGTATTGTTTGTTCTCTGTGGGATATTGGGCGGCTTCGGGCTTTCCGTGGTTATCGCGCTGAACGGCGGTGATGTTAATCTTGCCGCCGCCGAAACAGGCAGTCGATGGCTGCTTATAGCCAACGCTCTACTCATCGTTGTTTATCTCTGGCGGGCATCGATAAGAGAATCCGTCGGCAAGCAGTCGGTATTGGAGCAAATCCATGGGCAAAGCGCTCCGATATTCTGGACGGGGATTGTCGCGCTGGGTATCGTCGTACCACTGGCGATTGCCCTGGGGAGCCTGATATCAAACGAAGTCCCCACGGCCTTGATAATAACCGGGGTCATCTGCGAGATTATCGGCGGACTGGCGTTGAGATATTGCGTTTTAAAAGCCGGCGCCTATAAACCGCTGGTCGCTAAAGCTCAATAGCGGCCGGCGCAACCAACAATTCCTCTGCTTTTCACACTTCATATGAAATACATTATAATTCTAACCAAGAAAGAATAAATATATGGGCGAAAAGAAGATAATCAAAACAACCTGCAAAAGCTGTCATGGCGGCTGCGGCGCGCTGGTAACAGTCGAGGACGGAGTTATCATCCACATCGAAGGCAACCCGGAATCGCCGACCCGCGGCACGATGTGCTCGAAAGGACTATCCAGCATCCAGCACATCAATCACCCCGATCGATTGCTTTATCCCCTGAAAAGGATGGGTAAAAGGGGCGAGGGGAAATGGGAGCGCATTAGCTGGGACGAGGCGCTGGATACAATCGAACAAAAGATGAAAGAATCAATCGCCAAGCACGGGGCTTCTTCCATAGCCGTATCGCAGGGAACGGGGCGGGGTTATAACGAGTACACCCACAGGTTTGCCCGTTCTATCGGTACAGCTAATATCATTACACCGGGCTACATCTGCCACAGTCCGAGGCTGGGCTTATACGGGCTGGTCACCGGCTACGGCAGGCTTTACTGCGATTATCACGGGTGGGGCGGAGAATTCCCCAAGACGCAGATATCCTGGGCGAAACAACTTGAAATCAGCAGCGCCGACGGGGAAATGGCGGTGTGGTTTTTAGACAGCCTGAAACACGTAAAAAACCTCATCGTCATCGACCCGCGGGAAACGGCGCTTTCTTCCAGGGCGACGCTCTGGCTGCAAATCAGGCCCGGAACGGATGCTGCTTTAGCACTGGCGATGATTAACGTCATCATCAACGAAGGGCTTTACGATAGAGACTTCGTGGAGAACTGGACTTACGGCTTCGAAAATCTCAAAGAGAGAGTCCAGGAATACACGCCGGAACGAGCCGCAGAGATTACATGGCTGAAAGCCGAGGATATCAGAAAAGCGGCGAGGCTCTTCGCTGAAGATACGCCGGGATGCATACAGATAGGCAGCTCACTAGAGCGGCAGGCAAACTGCGGGCAGACATTAAGGAGCATTATTTGCCTGCTCGGTGTTACCGGCAATATCGAAAGGCCGGGCAGCATGGTGGCATGGATGCCCCCGGATACGGGGCTACGCGAGGACTTTTTTACGGAAATTCCAATAACTCCGGAGATGCGTAAAGGAATCGTAGGCAGCGACGAATATAAAATGGGAGCAGCCCGAACTGCCCATTCCGATACAGTCATCAAACAGCTATTGAACGGAAATTCGGTAATAAAAGTTTGGTTCAGCGTGGGCGGACAGCAAATACTGCATCTTGCCAACACTACGGAAGTCATACGGGCTCTCAAGAATCTTGAATTCCTGGTACACGCCGACCAATTCATGGGTCCGATGGCGGAAATCGCCGATATCCTACTACCGGCAGCGCACTGGCTGGAAATCGACGATATCTATGACATGCACCCGCGCTTTATGATAGAAGCCCACAATCGTACGGTCAACCCACCGGGAGAAGCATGGCAGGACAGCAAGATATTCAACGAGGTGGGTAAAAGGTTAGCGCCGCAATACTGGTTCGAAAACGTCGAAAAGATGCTTGACTACCAGCTGAAAAAAGGCAATATGACATGGAAAGATTTCAGTAAGAAGGTCGTTCATGCCAGGATGGGCAAAGACCAGATTTACTACAAATATAAGACTGATTACTGGAGAAAAGGAGGTGGGTTCCCAACACCCACCGGCAAAATGGAGCTTTATTCGACGGTACTGGAGGACCTTGGTTACGATCCGCTGCCCTACTTCCAGGAGCCTGGCGAGAGCTCTGTGTCAACGCCGGATTTGGCGAAAGAATTCCCGCTAGTGCTGACGACAGGATACCGCCAGCCATTCTATTTTCTTTCCCAGTACCGGAATATACCCTGGTTAAGGAGCTTCCAGAAAGACCCGGTGATGCAGATACATCCGGATACAGCCAAACAATACGGCATCGAAGACGGCGACTGGGCGTGGATAGAGAGTCCGCGCGGCAGAATCAAGCAGAAAGCAAGGCTTTTCCCGGGGATTCTGCGGGGGGTGGTTATGGCTACAGCTAATTGCTTTTACCCTGAAGAGCCCGGACCTTTGCACGGACTGTTGAAGTCTAACCCTAATGTACTAACGAACAACAACCACTGCGATCCCATGTACGGGTCGCCGGACCTGACGGCATTGTTATGTAAAGTGTACAAGGCAGAAGACGAAAAATAAAGGGTGAGGGCGATAAATCAGTTCGCCCTCACCCTTCCCTCTCCATTTTATGGAGAGGGTTTTTATTACACTATTCGAAGGTAATTATATTACGCAGGGCTTTGCCCATTTCCACCGCTTTTATAGCTTCGTTGATTCTCTCAAGCGGATAGTGGTCGGTAATCAACTCGTCCAACTTCAGCACGCCAGACTTGTACAGCTCAACCAGCTTGGGAATCTCCGTCTGTAACTGCGTAGTGCCCATATAGCTGCCGGTAACCACTCTCTCACCTAGAATAAACGGAAACGGCGAAAAAGTAATCGTATCACTCATCTTGGGGAGTCCTACAAGGACAGTCATCCCGCCAGGTCTGGTCATCATGGCGCCCTGTTCTACAGCTTTTGCATTACCAACGGTTATAAAAACATATTCGGCGCCTCTACCTTCGGTTAATTCCTGAACAGCCTTAATAACATCCACATTGCCGGCATTTATAGTATGTGTTGCGCCGAAAGTCCTGGCTGCTTCAAGTTTTCCATCGGAGAGGTCAACCGCTATAATCGGATTTGCCCCGGAGATTGCCGCCCCCTGTACGGTGTTAAGACCGACTCCCCCCGTGCCGATGATAACACAGCTGCTCATCACCTCAACCTTGGCGCGGTTTACTGCCGCTCCAAATCCCGTAATGACGCCACAGGCAAGCAGCGCTGCCCTATCCATGGGCATGTCCCCGGGTATTTTTACTACTTGAGATTCGTCAAGAATAGTATATTCGGCGAAGCTCCCTATCTTGAACAACTGGGTTATAGGTTGGTCATTTTTGTTCCGGTACGGACTTTCCATATTCCGAAACCATTTTGCCTCGCATAAATGGGAACGTCCGGTCCGGCAATACAAGCATTTTCCACACGATATCAACAGCGATGCCACCACAGGGTCGCCTGGCTTTATCGAAGTGACTCCCTCGCCTACCTCCTCTATATAACCCGCCGATTCATGACCGGCGATGAAGGGCAATCTACCGGGGATTTCACCCATGATCACGTGTATATCGCTATGGCAGACGGCCGTCGCCGCCAGCTTAACTTTTACCTCACCCTGCCTAGGAGTATCAATATTTACATCTTCTATTACTAAAGGCTTGCCAATTTCATAACAGACGGCTGCTTTCAAGGTATCCTCCTTATAACGATTTTATCACCAACAGTCTATTTCCCCTGTAAAATAATGTCAAATTGATGGAACTCTATTTGACAGAGCCAGATTCAAAAACTTATGATTAGTTAGGATGAAGTCCACAAGAGACTAAAGAGGGGGTAACTAAATATGGCTCAAACCAGGATTTTGAACATTGTGGCTACGGAATGCGCACCCAAGAATAACGCTAAATTCAACAAGTGGTATGACGAGGTGCATATACCTATGCTCATGAAATATAAGGGCATCAAGAAAGTGACGCGTTATAAGATGCTAGAGAATAAGGACAAGAAACCGAAATATCTGGCAGTATATGAATTCGATACGAAAAAAGACCTGGATGAGCTTTCAAAGAGCCCGGAATTCAAGGCAGCTATTGAAGAAATGCAGGGGACGTGGAAAGGCGAGATGTTCGATATCAAATGGGCAGTGAGTGCCGAACCGCTTAAAACCTGGGAGAGGTAAACCACCAGGCAAGCGAGTTATCCAGAGGAATTTGTTTTAAACTTCTTTTTGATTTACCATTAATATAGAGAGAATGCCCTATGAATGAAACATTAACCGGTTGGTGGGATTCTTCAGCGACTTTTAAGAAATGTACCGCAGAAAAAGCGTCTTTTGTTTTTCTGGGTCTATTTGATTTGATTCTGACGATTCTGGCGATTAACCTTGGCCTCTTTGAAATTAACCCTCTGGTCAGATTCATGGTCCAGATACCGGCGCTGCTTCTGGCGGTGAAATTCGTTATACCTGTGTTAATTGCCTGGATAATGCCGGGGAGGCTTCTTTTGCCGGCTATCGCCCTGCTGGCAATAGCCGTGATCTGGAATCTTAAGGAACTGGTAATCTTTTTAATACAGTAGTCACTATCTGGTAGCGACGTTAACGTGAGATTCTTCTTTCTGATACAGCGTACCCATTTTTTCCAGATATAATCTGGCGGCGCTGACCCGTAAGTGCTTGGCATTATAATCGGGGTCAGCTTTGAGTTTGCTGTACATGCTATTCAAGTGGTGTTCTACAGTTTTAATATCAATGAAGAGGGTTCCGGCAATCGCCGAGTTGGTATAGCCTTGTGAAAGCAGGCTGAGTATTTCCAGTTCGCGGGTGGTGAGTTGTTTCAGGAAGGGGCATTCAGGTTTGCCGGCGAACATAAAAGTAGCCAGGGGTGGATCGAGAATAACCTGTCCCTGGCTAACAGCTAGAATCGTCCGGCACAGCTGGTCAATTTTATCAAGGGATTGTTTCAAGAAGAGAGCCATACCGCTTTCGCCGCAGAGGGCTAGTCTTCGCAGCAATTCAATATCTTGAGAGCTATACATTACTATTAATATTACGATACCCATTCTGGGATTAGAATTTCTGATTTTTTCCAATTCTTCGATAGTATTTACATCGAGCTTTTTAATGCTTAGCAGCATAACATCAGGGGAGAGTTCCGATACGGCCCTTAAAATAGAACCTTTTCCGCCGTTGCCGGAAACACGCAGCACATCAATATTTTCATTCTTTGGTAATACATGATTAAATAATTCCCGATAAATTTCCTGTTCCTCAATCACTAACAGACTTACGTTTTCTGACTTCGATTGCATCATGGTATTACCTTTCTGTTTGCTGAATTAACTAAATCCTTGCCTCACAGCCACTGCCCATCGTCAAATAACATTCAAATTCTAGACCAATTTTATAAAGATAAGAATAAAAATTCATAAACAAGTTGTTAAAATTCCATTAAATTTTCGTGTATTTTTTGCCATCTGGCAAATACTCACTCGTGAAATTCAGCATACGCTTTTAGATTTTGTCATCATTGACCCTAAATTACAATACATGCTGCCCCCCAATTTTCCATGGGGATAATATTACTTTAGTACTGGATAATTCCCCTAGATGATTATTAGGTAAAGGGCTTGGCAAGATTGGGGATGGTCTGGTGTTCATCGAGAGCTGGTCGAGGTAAATTGTTAATACCTATACCGTGAAAGGAAATTCATGTGATGCATCGGTTGGCTGGAAAAGCTTTTGATAACCAGAAAGGCATCACCGGAATCGAAATAGTAATCGTGCCTTTGGCTTTCGTTGTTGCAGACGTTGCTATTACCTGCGTAGCGTTTTCGGCAGGTTTATTCTCAACACGGAAAACAAAGGCAACTATTCATTTTAGATTGGATTAAACCAGAAGAACCGTATTAATGAAATATCCTACGCTTACAGGGTGATAAAACTGAATTTAAAATGTCAACCAGAAACCCAATAAAGGTCAAGCGTGAAAAAAATTATAGTTAAGGATATGGAAGGGGGTGATTTCTTAAGGAAAAAAATAATCATCTAAATCCTGACACAAGGTTTATTAATCGAAAGCATCACAACACAATAAAGTCCCTACTACTTAGGAGGAAAAAATGTACAAGAAATACTTTAAGCACGAGAAAGGCATTACGGGCCTTGAGACCGCTATCATCCTGATTGCATTCGTGGTGGTAGCCGCGGTCTTCGCCTATACTGCACTTTCCGCGGGTCTTTTCTCGACCCAGAAAGCCCAGGAAGCAGTCTACTCCGGGCTTAAGGAAGCCCAGAGCACGCTAGAGCTCAGGGGCGGCATTGTAGCAACGGCAAATACTGTTGGTGCTACCGGCAACATTAAGCAGCTGACCTTCGTAGTTTCCAATGCACTTGGCGGTGACCCGATTGATTTCACCGAGCCCTCACCGGCATCGGACAACTCCGGAGTCGCCGATACTAACAGCTCAAATAAGGTAGTAATCAATTACATCGATTCCAATCAGGTTGTGTCCAACCTTTTCTGGACCTGCACACCGCTGGGAACGAATGACGGCGACGACCTGCTGGAGACCGGCGAGAAATTCCAGATTACCATCGGGTATGATACCGCAGGTCAAGGTGGCGGCAATCTGATCGATGCACTTGATCCCACATTCCTTTCTGTGAACGACACCTTCACGCTGGAAATCATGACCAATGCCGGTGCCGTGATCACCATCGAGCGGACCACACCCGCCTACATAGATCTAAAAATGAATCTTCACTAATATGTTTTAAACTAAAAAAGTGAAGCAAAAAGGAGAATATATGCTTAAGAAAATATTCAGGAAAGAAAAGGGCATCACCGGTCTGGAAACTGCCATCATCCTGATTGCATTCGTGGTAGTAGCCGCGGTCTTTGCCTACACGGCACTTTCCGCAGGCCTCTTTTCCACTCAGAAGGCGCAGGAAGCAGTTTATTCTGGGCTCAAGGAAGCCCAGAGCACCCTGGAAATCAAAGGGGCTATTATCGCCACCGGTAATGTCACCGGCGATGCCGGTCGTATCGGGCAGATAACGTTCACCGTATCCAACGTGCTCGGGGGTGAGCCGATTGATTTCACCGAGCCATCGGGCGGCGCTCTTGGCATAGCCACTGGTAGCACGAACAAGGTAGTCATTAACTATCTTGACTCATCCCAGGAAGTGGATAACCTTTATTGGACCCTTGCCAAACTGGGGAACGACGACGGCGACGACCTGCTGGAGACCGGCGAGAAATTCCAGATAACCATCGGAGCGGTCGACGGCGCAGCCGAGGGTAACCTGGTACAAGCACTCAATCCAAATTATTTGAGTGTTAATAAGACTTTCAGTCTTGTGATATTGACACCGATAGGTGCCGTTGTCACGATTGAAAGGACTACACCACCCTACATCGATAAAATCATAAACCTGCGCTAATTGTAGTCGATAAAAGCTGAACATGCGGGGTGGGGGTCTCCATAACCGGAGCCCCACCCCGAACCGTGGTTTTTAGTGGGTGCTACCCGCTTTCCTTTAGCTGTGAGAGATGGGGATTCCAGCCGCAAGCATCTGCTCCAATGTAATAATGGAGGTCTGTTGTGGACAAAGCCATAACTACAGCTCTACTAATAATAGCGGGGGTTGTATGTATGATATTTGTCTTTAATAGTGTTTACCCGATGATTAACCGTTCCAGCCAGGCAATGACCAGTATGGCCGAGCAGGTTGATGAACGGATGAAGAGTCGGATTAATATTGTTCATGCGGCAAATACAGCCAACCGTACGTCCGTTTATCTATGGATAAAAAACGTGGGCACCCAGCGTATCCTGGCGATTGAGGAAAGCGATCTGTTTTTCGGCCAGGAAACTGATTTCGAACGCATCGCTTATGAAGGCGATGCCGGCACAAATTATCCCCGCTGGTCTTTCGATTTTGAAAACGACACCCAGTGGATGACCAGCGCAACAATAAAAGTTACGATTGAATATGAGAGCGACCCGGGGGCCGGGACGTATTTTGCCAAGTTTATTATCCCTAACGGGATATACGACGAGTATTATTTTAGCATGTAACGGAGCAAGAAATGGAAACAGTGCTTGTTTCGATAATTTGCATAGCCCTGGTAGTCTTCGGGGGCATGACAATGTCCCAGGGCTTCATGACGTCAGTTGATGCCAGTACAACAGGGCTTAGTGAAATAGGACAACGAACGGAAATAATGATGAGGACCGAACTGACACCAATAAGCGCGAATACCACACTGATAACTGGTGCCGACCCTCTGGAAATAGTACTGGAGAACACCGGACAGACTAAGATGGCCGATTTTGAAAAATGGGATATCATCGTACAGTACTATGATGATTCCGGCGACTATCAGATTGTATGGCTGCCCTACGCGGAAGGGGGAGCAGGCACTTACGAGTGGGAGGTTGTGTGGATAAGGCTAAACGGTCAAGCAGAGACATTTGAACCGAATGTATTGAATCCAGGCGAACAGATAATGATAAGAGCGTGGCTCGACCCATCAGTAGGTGCCGGTACTACTAATATGGTAGTTATATCAACACCTACAGGTATTACGAGTTCAACGTATTTTTCACCATAAAGAAGTAATATGAACAGTTACATTTTATTCATGATTTTATAGGAAAGGAAAAAACTGGAGCCGATAACATGGCGGTATTAATAATAACGATAATATGTATAGCCATGACTGTCGTCGGAGGTATGACGTTATCACAAGGAATACTCACTTCGGCGGATACGGCGGCGATTAATGCCAATAGTATCAGCGTTAGAGAAGGTGAAATATCGAGGACCGATCTGGATATTTTACGTGCCGCTAAACTCTCATGGGCTGATTATTTACGTGTAACTGTACAAAACAGCGGGCAGACCAAGCAATTTAACTTTGATAAATGGGATATTATTGTGAATTACACAGATGACGGCGGGACTTCTTATTCCAAATGGCTCCCTTATAGCACTTCATTGCCGGTTGATAATGAATGGCAGAAAGCAAGAATAGGTCTTAACGGTCCAATCGAGTTTTTTGAGCCCGGGATTCTGAATCCTTTAGAAGAGATAGTTGCCCTGATTTATCTGGACCCACAATCGGGAAATGCTACGAGCGGAATTGTATCCTTTGTTACTCCCAACGGTGTATACAGCTCTAGTTCATTTTTAAATCTCGGTTATACAAGGTTAACCCCGCAATCGGAGAATATTACCATCGCCAACATAAAATATTACGAACTGGTGGAAGCCGCACCGGCAGATGGTGTCGTTTCAATAGTTAGAGCGGATTTTGCTAAAAACGAGATAGCCAGAAAACTACTTTATAATGACACACAATCAACTCGCCCGGCGAAGTTTATCTATCCTCTTGTCGGTATCAGCCAGATTCCGGCAGCCAACTGGACGGTAAATTACCGATGTTTCCTATCAGAGGGTTTTATAACCGCTGAAAATGACTTAGTTTATTTAAATATTGATATCAAAATAATAACAAAGGATGGTATGGTGAGAGATACCATCAACATTTCCCCTGTAGCTGAAGTTTCACTTTCCGTAGATCAAGTGAACATGTGGATAACTGTAAGCGGTTCTTATAATTTTCCCGATTATACAGTGGTAGATGAAAACGATTACCTTGAAATTGATTTTTATGGGGAAACTAAAGAGAAAGTAAATATTGGATATATGCTATTGAGCATAGATGACGATAGCCTGCCTATCGCAGACCAGACGAGGATAGAAGCTTAAATATGAAAATAGTGGAAATGATAAAAGCACTCCCGTTTTTCGGAAATAATAAAAAGCGCAATAAATGGAGAAAGGGCGCTCTGAGCTTCGATTTATTCTATCAGCTCTCATATATGTCTACGATTGCCGCCTCGGGCGTGCCGCGCGACCAGATTTTCGAACGTTCCGCCGAGATTCAGTGTTCTTCAGCCGAATATTTTAGAAAAATCAAACTGACCCGCGACCGTTTAAGGTACGACTATGCCCGAGCCTGCCGCTCCGTTGGAGAACCAGCCAAGGAAGAAGATATCAAAGGTCTACTTCTACGTCTTTCCAGCTCACTAACTTCCGGGGAGCCGGAATCAGAGTTTCTTTCGAGAGAGGCTGATGCCCGGGCCGCGGATTTTGAAAATGAATACGGAAGAGACTTGGAAGCCCTGAAATTGTGGACTGATGCGTACATTTCCTTGATTCTTTCAGCGATTCTAGTGGTCGTTATCGGGATAGTATCCACAATGATCTGGAAAATCGAGACGGCTCTTATTATAGCCATGGCTTTTATCGCGGTGACTACTACGGCTGTCGGAGTCTGGCTGATATGGGTAGTATCGCCAAAAGAATTGACCGTCTTGAGCAAGCCAGGCTCGAAAGAACAAAAAATCGCCGCTGCATTGCTTAAACCGGTATTAGCCGCGGTTATCGGCATAAGCGCACTGTTTTTATTAACCGGAATGAATCTGGGTTTAGCTCTGATTATCATCGCCGTGATAGTCTTCCCGCTTGGTTTTATCATGTCGAGAGATGACAAGAAAATCGCCAAGCGAGATAACGAGGTAGGGACATTTTTACGTTCTCTTGGCGGTGTTTGCGCGGCATTAGAAACGACAGTGAATTCGGCTTTGGGGCGTATTGATCTCAACGCCATTAACATATTAAGGTCGTCAGTTAAAAATCTACACACAAGGCTAACCGCCGGTATTAAACCAAAACTATCGTGGAAGATGTTTATCGATGAAACCGGAAGCGAGCTTACCAACCGCAGCGTGGGCATGTTTTACGATGCTATCGAAGTTGGCGGTTCCGCCGGTCAGGCAGGTAATCAGGCTGCTATGTTCGCCAACAGGTTATCACAACTTCGCGCCCGCCGTAAAATGGTATCCAGTCCCTTCCGCTGGCTTTGTATCGCCATGCATGGTGCCGTCATCGTTATCCTGGTCTTTATTACGGAGGTAATCGTTGCCTTCGGTGGGATGGTGTCGAAAGCCCAGGAAACAATACCGAGACTAGCTGAATCCCCGGATATGAGCTCTTTCTCAAGTTTTAATCTATCAGGATTAGAAATTTTGCAGCATCTTGTTTTACCCCTGGTATTAATATTCACCGTAGCCAATGCTATTGTACCAGTCCTGGCGGAGGGGGGCAGCAAATACAAAATATTTAGCAATCTTGGAATTACAGCGGCTATTTCCGGCGTATCCCTTCTTATCCTGCCGATATTAGCCAACCAATTATTTACATCAGTTTCTCAGATGTAAGGAGGAAACATGGACCCAGAAGAACAACTGAAAGAAATGGAAATGGAATTTCAGGAAGTTAGAGATGACTTAAAAGAAATGTTATTTGATATCCGCGCATATTTAATGGAAGCCCAGACTCCGATTCCAAACGACCTTGAAAAGGAGAAACTACGTGATGAGCTGGAGGCAGGAAGGAGGTAAATAACCATGGTAAACGAAAAGAGACTTGATAACCTACAAGATGAAATCAAGTTATTGAAGGCAGAAGTGAAGAACTCTCTCGCGAGTGTCAGGGATTATCTTCTCAACATGGAACTGCCATCCTCGGAATTTTCGACTATTCTAGCGGCCCTGGCCGGGGATGATGCTAATCCTCAAAAAATGAACGTTGACAGCCATGTCTCAAATGACAAAGAGGATATGCCAAAACCGGAGTATATTCAAGAGGGGCCGGAAATTCCAGAGGAAGGTTTTACTCCTGAACCAAGCCAGCCAGGAGAATTTGAAGACCTGCTTGATTTTGAAGAATCAGGTAAGGAAGATGAAGCTTCTGAAGAGATGCCCGATGAAAGAGTGTTAGATAAAAATGTGCTGGAGGAAGAAGATGATTTGCCTGAAGATTCTCTTCTTTCTGAAGATGAATCAGATGAAACGGAAGACGATGATAGTATCCAGGAAGAAAGTGATGAAGAATCTGCTGAAGAATTAGATTTACCTTTGGAGGAGGTACGTCCTATGGAATATGAACGGACTAATAACGAAGTGAACCAGGGGATACCTAAAGTAAACATGCTGGCTAATCTCATCAACTGGGTAGCCAGAGCCAAGAAGGAAATAGGGTATGAAGAGCTGCCAACGTTTTTAGAGGTCTATGGTGTTAGCGGTCATCTATCACCGGAGTTGAAAGACGTTATTATCCATCTTGCCGAAGTGACGAAAGACCATCCCGATGCTGCCACCGACTCTGAAATCTGGAGTCAGTCAATGTTATCACTGCACGGGATTCTTACGGGAGGGGATGCTCCTCTTAATCCTGTAATACCGTCATGGGTAGATTCTACCGATGAAGCAGAATCTCCAGATGAAGAGGAGATAATCGAGATAGATAAAGAAAAACGGGCTAAATTAAAACTCGTATTTCCCAGCAGCAACGGCAAGAGCAAGGAGTTCTGCATAGACCTAACACCAGAAGAGAATGGCGGCGGTTCTTAATGATGAAACCCCATCCTCTAACAAAAGAGGTGATTAAAAATGGTAAAAAGCGATAAAAAGAAAGAAGCTATAGTTACGGGAATAACAGAAGTTGATGACAAACTTGGCGGGGGCATTCCGCTCGGCTCACTTTGCCTTATCGAAGGTCATTCTGATTCCGGAAAAAGCGTTTTGTGTCAGCATCTTACAAACGGCACTCTGTCAAACGCTTCGATTTCTGTAGCTTATTACACCACGGAAAATAACATCAGAAGCATAGTAAGCCAGATGGATTCTCTCAACATGAATATTCTGGACCATTTCCTGGCAGACCGCTTGAGGATATTCCCTTTGACTTTCCATAGCGGCCTGCCGCACGGGCACAAACCTTTTATAGTACTGACACATCATTTTTCCAACCTGCCTCAAGAATTCAAGTTAATTATTGTAGATTCTATTACGCTGCTCGTAGCCCATAGTGAACCGGTGGCTATAATAGATTTCTTTTCCAGATGCAAGTCTTTATGCGACCAGGGTAAAACAATAATCGTGGTAGCACATTCCTACGCTTTCGAGGAGGACATTCTTTCACGGACCCGTTCACTGTGTGATGCACGCTTCAAGCTGCGTTTGGAACAGGTTGGCGAAAGCATGATAAAGCTTATGGAGGTTTTAAAGGTCCGCGGTGCAGACCGTCCCACTGGAGACGTTGTAAGTTTCAATATCGAACCCAAGCTTGGTATGAGGATTATTCCGCTTGCTAAAGCCAGAGTCTAGGAGAGCAAATGCTTCATCTTCCCTTCGAAATAAAGCCATGCCCACAGAACTGCGGGAAGGTATGCGGCGAAAATCTGGAAAACTGCCCGATATTCCTGAAGTTGCCGCCAGACTTACAGGATGTATGCAAGAATAACCTGCATCTCCTGCAATACCTGTATATGTTACCGCTGGACGAGATGGAAATACCCCATTATTACGAAAAGATTACCCGGAAGCTGATGGGAACCAAAGATCCCAACATTATCTACAACATTGGCGGCGGAGTATTTGTTCATGTACTCGCTAATCCGGAAGATATCAGAGATCATTATATTGCCATCGAACCAAGTATTATCGATCCCCAGAACCTTCTTCTTGAAGAAATTGAGTTTCAACTGGCAAAGCACGTTGAAGAGCTCGAGGGCGTGATGGAATCATCACAGCGGCTGGATATTATCATGGATATCGTCGATAAGATTGTGTACATTGACAATCAAAAGAACTCCTTAATTCCCAAGAACATTAAACAGAAAAACAAGAAAAATAATGATGATAACGGAAATAGTAATATTGATTTTAGTCAAGAGAATGATAAACAATCTGAAAAACTTAAAGGAAGCGGAAAAGGGAAAATACATGTCACCCAATTCCAGTATAACAGCATACGTTACCTTTTAAGACGTAAACTCGAAGGCATGGGTGTTCTAGACCCGATGATAGAAGACCCATACATCGAAGATATTTCGTGCTCCGGTCTCGGAAACATCTTCGTGGAACATAAAATTTTCGGGGGGCTTCGGACCAGCATCGGATTCGATTCTAACGATGCGCTGGATAAATTCGTTATCGAGCTATCCGAAAGCATTAAGCACCCGGTGACTTTCCGCGAGCCGGTTGTCGATTCCACCCTGCCAGATGGCTCCCGTATCAATATCGTTTACGGGAACGATGTTTCTAAAAGGGGCAGCAATTTTACAATTCGTAAATTCAGCGAGACACCGATGAGTATACTAGAGCTTATCCAGTTCAACGCACTAAATTACGAAATGGCTGCTTATCTATCACTGATCATCCAAGAGGGTATGAACGTCTGGGTGTCCGGAGAGACGGCTTCAGGTAAAACAACCATGATGAATGCGCTGACGACTTTCATTCCCCCTGAATACAAGATAGTGAGTATTGAAGACACGCCTGAAGTGCAGGTGCCCCACCATAACTGGATACGCGGTGTTACCCGAGGTTCCGGCAGACAGACTGAATCATCCGAAATATCCATGTTCGATCTTCTTAAGGCTGCCTTACGTCAAAGACCCAACCTTATCATAGTCGGGGAGATTCGTGGTATCGAGGGCGCCGTTGCTTTTCAAGCGATGCAGACAGGTCACGCCTGTATGAGCACCTTCCATGCCGCATCGGTTTCCAAACTAATCCAGCGTATAACCGGCAATCCTATTAATGTGCCGAAGTCATATGTAGACAATCTAAACGTCATCGCCATCTGTCAGCAGGTACGCCTAGCCAGCGGACATCTAGCCCGACGTCTAACCAGCATCAACGAAATTGTGAACTATGATTCGATTACCGACGCATTTTCCTTCATTGAGATTTTTAACTGGAATCCATTGGATGATACTTTTTTATTCCGCGGTTATCAGAACTCATACATACTGGAAAATAAAATCGCTCCCCGACGCGGGTTCCCTGAAGGTAAAAGAAGGCAGATATATAAAATATTAAAGCAAAGGGCAGAGGTCTTAAAACGTATTACCGAACATGGAAAAACGAATTTTTATGAAGTTTATTCAATATTATCTAAAGCATATCGCGAGGGATATTTCCGTTAAGGTATCGGAATGTGAAGAACAAACCATCTTGCCGGAAGGAGATTTAATATGATATTCAAAGGCTTTAAATTCGGTAAATCAAAAGATAATGGAAAAGGAAAGTCCGGAAGCGGCGATAGCACCGCTACACAAATAGCCGAGTTGGAAGAACACCTTAAAGACCGGACTAATAATTTGAAACAAACGGAGAAGAAGCTTTCAAAGCTTTCCGAAAAAGTGAATGATATAGTAGAAATCGATATTGCCCCGGTAAGACCCCATGGGCCGATCAAAGAGCTGTCCATCGGATCAGAAGATACTCTGGATGATGTCGATATTGACGAAGGAGTAATAGCGGGGGATGCCCTTGAGGAAACCGTTGAGGATATCAAATTAGTAGAAAAACCAGTCGAATCCGAACCTCCTCCGGTGACAGGAAAGGGAACAAAAAGCAATTATGACAGCGATTCGTTGAAGGCACTATTCACCAGCGTAGAAGAGGATGAAAATCCTCTGGCAAATCTGATAAATTCACTGCCCGAGATCACCATTGATGAACTGGAGGAGGATTTAAAGGAAATAAAGGATATTATCAAGGACTGGCAGCAGAAATGAGCAAGAAATACGAAGAATCCAGGAAAGCTTTTTCAGTGTGGGGGAATACCCCAATAAAATAGGGGGATATCATGGTTGCTGACTACAGTAAGCAGTAGTAGCCTGATAATGAGGGCAAATTGGATAAAATTGCCCGTACTGTGCTTTGAGAAAAATTAGACCATGGGGAAATAAAGCAACCGGACCCTGAACACTTTTGGAGGGCCAAAAATGAGTTATAAACGTAATAAAAAGGGGTTGTGGGCAAATAAACACTTGCGGTATATCATCGCTATCATAGCGTTGTGCGCTGTTGTTTATTATTTGCCCGCTATCAGCGGCCGTCTCGGGTGGATAGGTGTTCAGGACTCTCTTAATAATCTCCATAACTTATATGGTATTGACTTCCTGGGTCTGATATTCTTCGCCCCGGTGGTGTATTCAGCTTACGTACTGGGTGTTATACCGGCAATCTTAACAGCATTTATTTCCATGTTAATCCTGTTGCCCCATGCCGTACTTATAGACACATATCCCAATGCTCTGTTCAAACCCACAGCTTTTGTTATCATCCTTAGCGCGGTGGGGGCGGTAGTTGCCATGCTGCAAAAGAGCGAGCAGCAGCACCGCCAGAGAATTAAGGAGATGAAATGTCTTTATGATATCGGTAAAGCGGCGGGAGACAGCAACTCGGTTGATGAGTTCCTGGGTAAAGTTGTGACGATAGTGCCGCAGGCAACACATTTACCGGAGGGAACCAGAGTTAGAATCACTTTTCGTGACAATGTTTATAAGAGCCCGAATTTCCAAAAATATACTAATAAAACATCCGAGAACCTGGTAATAAATGGGGAAAACAGCGGTATTGTGGAAATTTATTCCAACCACGATAATCCTTATTTAAAGAAGAAAAACTACCTGACCAAGACACTCGCAGAAAGAATCGGAGGAGCTATCCGCCAGGTGGAACTGGAACAGTCACTCCGCGGCTATTACGAACAATTGGAAAAAGAGGTGGACATCAGGACTAAAGACCTGGAGAAAGTACAGGAAAAACTCATCCGTTCCGAGCGTCTGGCAGCTGTCGGAGAGTTGGCTTCAGGCGTCGGGCATGAACTGCGAAATCCCTTAAACGTAATCAGGAATTGCGCCTATCTGCTTAATATGGCGTTAGCCGAAAAATCGGATGAAGAAGCGGCTAATACGCTGAAGGTCCTGGATAAACAAATCGATATCGCCAATAAAATAGTAACCGACCTGCTGGATTTCACGCGTATCAAGCCCCCAACACAAGTCAAGGCCGAGATAAAGGCTTTGCTGGATGAAAGCCTTTCATGGCTAACCATTCCGGAACAAGTAAGCGTAAAAGTGAACCTGAACGGTAATTCAAAACTGATAAAGACCGACCCCGAGCAGATAAGCCGGGTGTTTTCTAATATCGTTTCTAATGCCGTGCAAGCGATGAACGGGAAAACCGGAGAAGTGAATATCAGCACCGATTCCGATGATAGTTATCTTTCGGTTATATTCCAGGACACCGGCTGTGGAATACCTGAAGAAAACATGGAAAAGATATTCGAGCCACTTTTCACTACCAAGCCGAAAGGTATTGGACTCGGTCTGGCTATTTCCAAGAGGCTGGTCGAACAAAATGGCGGCAAAATCGAAGTGTCGAGCAAGGTTGGCATGGGCACGACCTTCACTATCAAACTACCGATTGAACAAAGGAGCTAAACCTGAAATGGATGATAAACTGACAATCCTCGTGGTTGATGATAACCAGGATTTATTAGAAACATTCGCCATGATTTTAAAGCGGCGCGGCTATAATGTCCAAACGGCAGTTGATGGATTATCCGCCGTTAATAAGTTTAAAGAGCAAAGTTTTGACGTCACGCTGATGGACATCGTTATGCCCGAGATGAACGGTGTGGACGCCTTTAAGAAAATAAAAGAGATGCAGCCGGAAGCGCCGATAATATTGATGACAGCCTACTCCGACGAGGAACTGATTCAAAGCGCCAAAAATGAGGGTGTCTGCCAGATAATCCACAAGCCGATACGCATTGACCAGCTTATTGAGCTCATCAACGAAACAGCCGGCAGCCAACCGATTCTCGTCGTAGATGACGACGCCGACATTTGTGAGACTTTGACAAAAATCCTGGAATTACACGGATATGACGTCTTAACAGCCGGCAGCGGTGAAGAGGCTGTTGCGATGAGCAAGCGAAAAACCTGCCAGATTGCTTTTATCGATGTCAAGCTGCCTAATATCGACGGTCTGGAGACGCTGCTCAGATTGAAGGAAATAAATCCGGATATCCTCATTATAATGATGACCGGATTCCGTAACGAAGTAAAAGAAGCCCTGGAGAAAGCCGAAGCAGCATCAGCCATCACCTGTCTGTATAAACCGTTCGACCCCGCCGATGCCGCGGCACTGGTAAAAAATATTTTCAAAGGGAAGCATCATAACAGGAAACCAGATGAAAAATAAAGAAAGCATACTGGTAGTGGATGACGACCTCGATTTTCTAGGAATCATCCGGAAGATACTGGAAAATAAGGGGTACAAAACCAGTACCGTGCCTTCGGCCAGTGAGGCGTTGTCCCTTTTAGAAAAGCAGTTCTATAATGCGGTTATCCTGGATATCAGCCTGCCGGATGCCGATGGTACCGAACTGCTTCCTAAAATACTCGAATTGCATCCATATATCCTAGCTATAATGCTGACAGGCCATTCCTCGGTAAAGAACGCCGTAGAGTCTTTGAACCGGGGTGCTTTCGCGTATCTTGAGAAACCGTTAAACCCGGAGAACCTCCTTTCAGTTATCAACCGAGGCATGGAAAAACAGCTCCTCGTTTTTGAAAACCGCCAGTTAATGGATGAACTGGAAAGGCATAATCGTATCACCAATACTCTCTTGAGCGTTTCGCAGGCAGTAGCCCAGACGCTCGACCTTCAGAAAATAATCGATTCCGCACTGGAAAAGGTAGCCGAATGTATCGGAGTGGAAGCAAGTTTTGTCTACCTTCGTGATAAAGATCATTTCAAACTCAAGGGGTACCACGGATTGTCAACGCAAACAGTCAAGGATATGCCCGAAGAGGTCTCCAACAACACGGGAATATTCAGTAACCTGATTGAGCAGTCCGGGCCTATTATTATAGAAGATCTTAAAAAAACCAATGAACCAGACCTCGGGTTCCTGAATAATGTCGGCTACCGCTCTTTTGCCGGAGTTCCCTTGGCGATTCTGGGTGAGAATATCGGTGTCCTGGGAATAGCTACCGATTTTAATCAGATTTTTAGTCCTAATAATGTCGATTTACTCACGGGAATCGGACGAGAAATAGCTATAGCGGTCAGGAACGCACAGCTATATGAAGAAGCATCCAGCGTTAAAGCGCTCCGGGAACTCGACGCCATGCGTACCGCCTTTCTCGCCAACGTATCACACGAATTACGCACGCCTCTAGCAGTTATTAAAGGTTCAGCCAATAGCCTGTTGCAGCCTGATGTTATTTTCGATGAACAGACACGTCGTGACTTCCTGGTATCTATAGATAAAGACGCCGATACATTGACCCGCTTGGTAGACGACCTGCTGATGATATCCCGCCTCGAAGCCAACGCGCTGGAGGTCAAGAAAAAGCCAAGTAAACTTATCGATGTAATATCAGCCATTAAAGACAGGCTGGACAACCTAACAGTAAAACATCATATGCATATCGATATCGCGGAAGAAATCCCGACGGTAAATATAGATGAAGGACGCATCGGCGAAGTGCTTACCAATCTCGTTGAGAACGCGGTTAAGTTTTCCGAAGACAACACCAATATCTACATTAAAGCGATAAATAAAAATAAAGAAGTATTAATCAGCGTTGCCGATGAAGGTATCGGCATTCCTCTGGAATTGCACCAGAGAATATTCGAACGATTTTTCCAAGGAGACGGTCGCAAGGCCGGACGCAGAAAGGGAACCGGACTGGGGCTGGCCATTTGCCAAGGCATTGTCGAAGCGCACGGGGGTGAAATCTGGGTAGAAAGCACACCAGGCAAAGGGGCTAAATTCAGCTTCAACATCCCGGTTAACTAAAGGGGGATACGACTATGGACAAAAAACACATACTCATCGTGGATGATGACCCGGCGATACTGAGATTACTTAGCACAAATCTCAAGGCACGCGGCTATGAAATTTTCACCGCCATAGATGGAGCAGAATCGCTGGAAGCGGTGCAAAAAGATTTCATCGACCTAATAATTCTCGACCTGATGATGCCCAAGATAGACGGCGTGGAAGTATGCCGACGTGTCCGGGAATGGTCGGACGTACCTATTATCATACTGAGCGCCCGTGGCGATGAAAATGACAAGGTAAAGTGCCTTGACCTGGGCGCGGACGATTATCTGACGAAACCTTTCGGTATCGCCGAACTGATGGCGAGAATTAAAACGGCTTTCCGCCACCGCGGCGACCCAACTGTAGCCCCAGCCCAAGCAACATTCGCCTGCGACGGACTGGAAATAAACTTTGCCAAGCGGCGGGTAACGGTTGACGGTAAAGAGGTAACACTCACCCCTACCGAGTTCGCCCTGCTGCAGCACCTGGCAGTTAATTCGGATAAAGTCCTGACCCATAATATGCTTTTGCAGAGCGTCTGGGGCAATGAATATTCATCGGAAAAAGAATACCTGCGTGTATTTGTCGGACGACTGCGCCGCAAGCTGGAGCCCGACCCCAAGAACCCCAAATACATCCAGACAATCCCCGGTGTAGGCTATCATATCGCGACATCAACAGCTTCAGTAGCTTAGCGGCTACTGTTTTCATATAGAAAGGGAGCTTTATCAGCTCCCTTTTTTATTTGTTAAATATCTGTGTTTTAGAGTACAATCAGGTTAATATTTTGCATCATCATATATAAAAGGAGTATTTCATGACCGTCAAAGAAATGGAAGCAAAGCTCAAAGCCCTGGAAAAGAAAATAAGCCTTTTAGAAGATGTAAATGAAGTAAAAAGACTGCAGAGGGCATATAGTTATTACGTTCAGCATATGATGCGTGACGAAATATACGACTGTTTCGCCGATTCTCCGGATGTAGTCCTACACTGGCTGGAAGGCACCTGGCTGGGCAAAGAAGGCGTGAAACGCTATTTCGGCGTCGGAAGTGACCGCCCGGAACCGCCGCCGGGATTCCTGCACCAGGTAATGCCTATCGCCGGAGTTGTTGATGTAGAACCGAACGGGAAAAGAGCCAAGGGGCGCTGGTATTCTTTCGGCGGGGTTGCCATACCCAACGAAAAAGGTAAATTCAATTGCTCAATCGTCGGGGGCCTTTACGAAATCGAATATATCAAGCAGAACGGCGCCTGGAAAATGCTGAGAGTAGACTGGATTATACCTCTAAACATCAAAATACCGGAAGATGCCTGGATGTCAGTGGAAAATCTCGGTAAAGCTATCATGAATTTCAAAGGTCCCGGTGCCGATATCCCGCCTACTCCCGATGACCCCAGGTTTGTATCAGGCTATATCTTCCCGTTCCATTACAACCACCCGGTTACCGGCAAGCCAACTTCCGAGAAAGTGAAGAATACCAAACTGCTAAGCGGAAAAAAGGTAAAAGCTAAAGCTAAGTCCAAATTAAAAGCGAAATAGCTGCGTCTTTTCAGGAGCCTGTAACAACAATTATCTTAAGGAGAGAAAAATATGGCAACGAAAACAAAATACGGAAAATGTGTACATACGAAAAAATTAATCAAAGATATAGGACATTACACCGGTAAATCAATCGTAGCGCACGATGGCGAGCTGGATGCCGACTGCAGCATGGGTTATCACTGCATCTCCAAGCCAATGTCTTTCGACCATGTTCATTCCCATAATTTCCCAGAAATGCTTTGCTTCATCGGCGGGAACCCGCTGGATATCACCGATTTCGGGGCGGAAATAGAGTTTACGTTGGGTGGAGAGAAGCACTTTATCAATACCACTGCCGTCGTCTCCATCCCTAAAGGTGTAAAGCACTGCCCTATCGTATTTAAGAAAGTTACCAGGCCTATCATCTTCCTGGAGGTATCGCTAACGCGCATCTGGAAGCCTTCAGGACCGCCGCCGAAAAAGAAAGCGGCCGCTACCAAGAAAGCACCTAAAAAGACCACCAGATAAATATAATATTATTTGATAGTCAAACATTAAACATTGCTGCTTCGCTTTTTTAACTTTAAAACGAGTTTTATGTAAACTATCTTTACTATTTTTACACCTGCAACAAATGCCTCATATGTCCTGCCGCATCATTAATAAGATGTTTATCTTATAATTATTGCCGTTTATGCCCTGTTTATCGCCACGATGTTAGTCTTATACATGTAAATAAAACGTCTTATAAAGGAGACTAGCATGAAGGAGAAAACGAAAATACTTACCATCAGCCGGGACCAGTCTCTGGTTACTTTACTGCAGCAAGAGCTTAATGATGGTGATTACGAAATAATTAACACTGAACATGGCGATATTCACCTTAAGGATGTAGTCGATGCCGAAAATCCGGAATTTATTATTCTGGATATCGTTATGCCGTCACTCGATGGCATCGGCACCTGCCTGCAGCTTCGGCAATGGACACAGACCCCCATCATGATGCTAAGTACATGGGATACCAGAGACGGCATGGTTAGAGGTCTTAATCTCGGAGCTGAAAGTTACCTGACCGAGCCTTTCAGTGTGGATATTCTGAAAATGCGGATCGAAGACACGTTGAAACGCACCATCGTAACCTCCGGCACCCTGTATAACATACAAACCAACCAGAACTAAAACAAAAGGAGATAAAATGGCAGAATGTGAATGCTTGAACGGATGTCCGTTCTTTAATGATAAAATGAAAGACACCGACGGGCTTGGGGCGATGTTTAAGGAAAAGTACTGCCTTGGTGATAATTCTGAATGCGCCAGATACATGATTTTCAAGACGCTTGGCAAACCAAGTATTCCTGTAGACCTTTACCCTAATATGCACGAGCGTGCCAAGAAAGTCCTCTCGGGGCAAATTGTTTCGGGGCAAAAATAAAATAACCAACATGCGACTCCACACAGAAATGCTACCACCCTAGTGAGTCGTAGCGATATAAAAGCTAATTATTTCGTCAATATCAAAAAGTTTTAGGACTTAGCCAATAAAATGCTAAGTCCTTTTTTTATCAATTAATCGCCTGATTACGCCCATTACTTGTCCTGAAGAACGTTTATTTTTTATTTACACCCTTACCCCGTCAATTTATGATTTATTACTCATTTCAACGATAAGCTGTAACTACGGTTGAAAGCTCATAGAGCTCCATTCCGGTTACTTAAACTTGATAAATTAGGTCGCTTGAAATGAAAAGAACTCTCTTTTTTCTTATATTCGCAGCAATTTTACTCATTCCCTGCGGCGTAGCTTATGCCTACGATGAAGTCAATGCGACCGAAAACTCCATGACAATCGAACCGGCTGACCCAACGCAAGTACCACACATCAACGTGTTCGGCAACGTTATAGGCGGAGTTGAGGCAGGTGACCTTTTCCAGATCGATGTCTCCGGCACGATAGTTGATACACCGTTCACTCTTTATATCACAAATGTAGATGAACTCGTTCACAGTTATAGATATATGAATCTCAATGTGGGAGTTTATGTTCAAACAGATATCGACCAATGGGAGAAAATGACGGCAATCGCCGGAGAGCCACTCCCGGATATATATATAACAATGCAAAACGGCATGGTGAGTTTCACACTGCCGGGTAACGCCAAATACAAGATTACTATTGATAAAGGCTGTTTCCACAGTTATAGCATTACACCAGGGGAAAGCGTAGCGATACCCAGCTTCTATCTGACCACAAGCTAAATAAATAAGGTCGAGAAGGATACGGAATACAAAAACTTGCGGAGGTAATTATGATTATACTGTGGATTAGAAAAAGGAAGACCGATAAGAATGCTATTACCGAAAAAAAAGAGAGACAGTCTTTTGAGCAACACGATGATATTATGAAAAGATTCCGCCTCGAACACCCGGATGTAAATATCATCGATGCCAAAGACATTTTTGCGGACGAGGGGAATCTGCTGGTGCCGGTACAACAGGTAAAACTACCGGTAAATATCCAGAATTAGCACATTAAAATCTTAAAGATTGTAAATAATTTTACAAGGCGGGTGAAAAAAGCTTCCCAGGCAGTAACGGGCGGGGAAGCTTTTTTCTTTGGTTTATATGTAATTTTAGCCTGTTTAAGCTTGCTACAACAGGTTTCAAGATGATAAAATTATGTACAGTTACTCAAACCGGGCCGCTAGCTCAACTGGCAGAGCAGATGACTCTTAATCATCAGGTTCGAGGTTCGATTCCTCGGCGGCTCACCAATTTTCAACTGACTATATGCCAGTCTTTTAATTTACACTTCTTGCAAAGGTTATCCCGGAGGAGGCCCAAACCCAGGGGGGAATTGCCCCGGCGGCCAAAGCTCTTCAGCTATTTCAATTAAGCCAAGTTCTATTAGTTTATTCTTGCTGGGTTTGGTGGTTACCATATCCCAATCAAGAGCGCCAAGGTTCCAGTAATTTTGAGCCTTGGTGTTGATTGTCACACCCGCGAGCGGTCCCTCCTTTTGAGGAGGTTCACCGTATACCCTTGGATGCGCGTACCAGTCCAACTCATTGATACCCTCGCGCAGGTTAAAGACATGCCTCATATTAGCAATTCTCTCGCCCGTCTTAAGAATATCGTCAACGGTATAGTTAAGACCGGTAACCGCGGTCATAAATTCCGCCAGTTTTGCCGGTCCTGACCCGAAACCGAATCCAATAAGGCACAGTCCGCTAGCGTTTACCACATGCCCGCTGAAACCACCAGGACCAAAGCCCTGGGTATGACGGCCCGGAGTAGCATCCATCTGATAGCGAGCAAATGCAGACATACCACCGAATCCTGCGAGTTTGGGGTCATGCATACCCACCTCCTGCCCGCCGACGTGTACGGCGAACTTCTTCGCTCCCTTGCCCATTTTCTCCGCCGCCACCTTTACGCCATCGGCAAGTTTATCACCGATACCTTCTCTTTTAGCCATTTTCTCGGTCATGGCTACCAGGGCTTTGTGGTTGCCCCACTTCAGGTCGATGCCATCTGTATCCTTTTTGGTAATAACACCGTTCTCATAGCACTCGATGGCGAATGCCATGACAGTGCCGGCAGATATCGTATCCAGACCGTAGCGGTTGCAGATATCATTGACCATATTGATTGATTCGGTATTGCTGTTGCCACAATTAGCCCCAAAGCTTCCCTGGGTCTCATATTCCGGCCTCCGGATGCCGCCCGGGTATTTGTACTGGCCGGTGCCTTCCTTTAGAATCGCTTTGCACGCCACCGGACAATGCCAGCAACCACCAAGTTTCTGTACATATTTTTCCAACACTTCCGCTTTAAGTCCCTCGACATCCGGAAGGTCAATAATGCCGATACCGCCCCAGTTCCTGACCGGAGTATCTCCGCTGTGAGCAGAGTTGGCAGTTAAAGCAGAGGTGCCGAATCTATGTAATCCCTCCAAATTCATAGGACCGGGGGTTTGGAGTGATTTCACGTGTTCTTTTCTCAATCTCTCAGCGGTCTCTTTATCCGCTATGGGTACCGGCATGGTACCCCTCGCCACTACCGCCTTTAATTTCTTGGAACCCATGACCGCTCCCAAGCCGGAGCGTCCAGCCGCCGAGCCTTTATCCGTCATAATAGCTGATATAAGCGACAACTTTTCTCCGGCCGGGCCGATACAGGCAACGCGGCTCTGCTTGCCGTATTCCGCTTCCAGAGTACTCTCAGTTTCATAAGCATCTTTTCCCCAGAGATGGCTGGCATCTTTCAGTTCCGCTTTACCCTCATCAATGAGCAGATAAACTGGCTTCCGCGATGCGCCCGTAAAGAAAACCCCATCATAACCGGAAAACTTGAGGTAAGGACCGAAGAATCCCCCCGAGTTAGCATCTCCCCATCCTCCGGTAAGCGGTGATTTCGCCACGGCGGCGTAACGGGCGCCGGAAGGAATCGGTGTACCGGTAAATGGGCCGGTGACCAGTCCAAGTATATTATCCGGTCCCAACGGATCCGCTCCGGGCTTCATGCGGTCGTAAAGAATCCTTGCCCCGAGACCATAACCACCGATATAGTCTTTGTAAAGGCTTTTCTTTGGTTTCTCTTCTTTAATCTTTCCCGTGGAAAGATTCACCCATAATATTTTTCCCATGTATCCACCAGCCATAGTTATCTCCTTTCACCAAATAAACTTAGATATACTTTAATTCTACTAATGAGTTTGTTTCGGTGTCAAACACGAGATATATTCAACGCATACTCTGGAATTCCTTGACAAAACAAATTAGCGATATTATTATATTCAACACCCCGCTTTATAAAAAGTCGGAAAAGGAGACAGTATGAAACTGAAACTCGCCGTACTTATTCTGGGCGTTATACTCATAGTGGTAGGAATCGTACTTTTACTGACCAAAGCATAAAATAATCCCAATTTAGTCAACAATTCTCTCGTGTTCACAAGACCTGCTTAATAGCAGCCTTGATTTTCTCCCGGTCAGGCAAGACAAAATGCTCCATCGGAGGGCTGTAAGGAATAGGGGTATCAAGACCGCAGACACGTTTCGGAGGCGATTTCAACCGACCGAACGTTTTATCATCCTCGGTAACTAAAGAGATAATTTCCGAAGCCGCACTGCATGTCTGGCAGGCTTCATCCACGACAACCAATCGTCCTGTTTTAGCCACGGAATTTCTTATCGTTTCTTTATCCAGCGGAACCAGCGTCCGCGGGTCGATGACCTCAACAGATATTCCCTGTTTTTCCATTTCTCCCGCCACCGCCAGGCTCTCATGTACCATGCGTGATAGGGCTACCACGGTTACATCGGAACCCGCTTTTTTTATATCCGCCCTGCCGAACGGAATAGTATAATCCTCATCCGGCACGTCATCGACCACCGGTCCCAATAAGGTATGCTCAAATGAAATCACGGGATTATTATCCCTGAGCGCAGTCTTTAACAGGCCTTTAATGTCATAGGCAGTAGAAGGAAGAATGATTTTTAATCCCGGCACGTTCATATACATGGAATAAGGGCATATCGAATGCTGCGCTGCAAAAGACATGCCCGCCCCTATTGACATCCGTATTAATATGGGAAAGGTAGACTGCCCGCCGAACATATAGGTTATCTTGGCTGCCTGATTTACCATCTGGTCCATCGCCACGAAACCGAATGTAGCCATACGAATATCCGCTATCGCCCGGTATCCCGAGCCTGCCAGTCCAATTGAAGCGCCGACGAAGGCTGACTCCGAGATAGGAGTGACCCTAACTCTCTCTTCACCGAATTCTTCCCTCAACTCCGCGGGCAAATCGGTAGACATGTGGACTAT
>MGMT01000025.1 GCA_001796525.1 Chloroflexi bacterium RBG_13_51_52
CAAGATAAGAAGTCCAAAAGACCTCCAGAATATCGACAGCCTGGGATTTCGCGGCGAGGCATTGCCCAGCATCGCCGCCGTGGCGGATATAGAACTGATAACCTGCGCCGAAGGTGAAAAGTCGGGCACTTTCATCTCATTAGAAGGCGGGGTCGAAACTAAAAAGTCCAGCCAGTCGCGCACCAGGGGCACTACCATTACGGTGAGGAATCTTTTCAAACGGGTGCCGGCGCGTTTAAAATTCTTAAAATCCGTCTCTACCGAAGCCGGACACGTCGCCAACGCGGTCAGCCAGTACGCCCTCGCCTACCCGGAGGTGGCTTTCAGTCTGGTGGTCGACGGCAAAGAAAATTTAAGGACGTCGGGCAAGGGGAGGCTGCTGGACGCCATTATCGACGTTTACGGGGTGGCGACGGCCAGTAAAATGATGTCGGTAGATAATTCGCAACAAGACTGGCAGGGTAAACCAGCCACTCCCGATATTCATGTTTCGGGTATGGTGGGGTCGCCCGAGCTGGGGAGGACGGGGCGGGGCTACTTGAGCTTTTTCGTCAACCGACGCTGGGTGAACAGTCGGACCCTCGCCTACGCCGTGGAGGAGGCCTACAGCGGACTCCTCATGAGCGGCAAACACCCGGTGGCGGTCATCGATATCACCATCCCCCCGGAGGAAGTCGACGTCAATATTCACCCCGCCAAGAGCGAGGTCAAGTTCCGTAACGACGGCGAGGTGTTTCGCACCGTCCAGAAAGCGGTTCGGCAAACCCTGACGGCGCAGATGCCGGTGCCGCAAATCGAGGAGTCGATGGCGCCCTACAGGGCAACACCCTCACATAAATTGGAGCAACTGTGGGGAACTGCCACCGACCGAGAAAAGGTCGTAACGACGTCGCAGGATAATGTCCCAACCTTGATGTCGTCTCTGCCGGTTTTAAGGGTGGTGGGACAGGTTATGAGCGCTTACATCGTGGCCGAGGGACCCGACGGACTCTACCTGATCGACCAGCATGCGGCGCACGAGCGGGTACGCTACGACAGGGTCAAGCGACAGCGCGAGGAGAGGAAGCCGGAGGTGCAGGGACTGCTGGAGCCGGCGACGTTCGAGGTGACGCCGCGACAGGACGCCATCATGAGGTCGTGCCTGGAACAGCTGGCCGACTTCGGTTTTAGTCTGGAGTCGTTCGGCGACAGGACTTATTTAGTGCGGACGGTGCCGGCGATAGTGGCGGGGGACGACTGGTCGGCAATGCTCAAGGAGTTATTGGATGCGCTTTCCGGGGAGGAAAAGAGTCGATGGGAAGAAAAAATAGTGGCATCGATTGCCTGCCACGGGGCGATTAAAAGCGGACAGACCTTATCTGAAGAAGAAATGGGGTCGCTGGTGCGGCAGCTGGAACAAACGGCCAACCCGCACACCTGCCCGCACGGTCGGCCTACCGTCATTAAACTAAGCGCCGCGCAGTTGGAGCGGGAGTTCGGGCGGGGTTAGGTTTCCCCTTCTCCCCTCTGATGTATCTCCTCCCACCTGACCATGCCGTCCTCGATGAGCTGGCGGATTTTCTTCTGCGCCGCGGTCAGCCCGGCGCTCCGGCCAGTCTTGACTTCTAAAATAACGACTTCCTGCGGGTCGCCTTTGGCGAGGCCGGGGAAGACTATCAAATCGACAGGACTGCCGATAAAGCGCACCTCCGTGGGGTCGTATTTAAAGTCGGGGAAAAAGGGCACCATCTGCTCGGTGAACTTGCCGCCGAGAACGGCCCGACTCTGCTGCACGGCCGACTTCCGCGCCTGGTCCATGTCCGTCTGCCATTTCAAATTCTCGGCGTCACACCAGTCCTTAAAGCGCCTTTCATAGTTGAGCTTCATGATATAGCTGGCAACAATGATAACCAGGATGGCGACGACGGCGCTGACGGCGATAATGGCGGCAGTTTCCATGATAGACCTCCCCGATTCAAAGTATGCCACGAGGGGTAAAGGGGCGGAGTAATTAAGCCTTAGCTTTGCTGCTGCCGGGCTTGACCAGAGGGATGCCCTTAGCGCAGAGGGGACACTGCTCCGGCCGGTAGGTCACAACCTCGGTGCGATGGCAGGCATAGAACGGCACAGCGAAGTCGGGTTCCTGCGCCGCGCGGAGGACTAAAACGCCAACGCCCACAACAATGCCGCCCAGCTTTTTCACGGCGGCGATGACCTCATTAATAGAGCCACCGGTGGTGAGAATATCGTCGACGATGAGCACCTTTTCGCCCAGAGAGATGTGGAAGCCGCGACGGAACACCCGGCCGCTGCCCGACTCGTCTCTTTCGGCGAAGATACTGCGCACGCCAAGCTGCCGGGCGGTCTCGTAGGAGAGGATAATACCAGGGGTGGTGGGGCCGGCAACGACCTGTACGCCGCTCTTTTTATAATGGTCGGCTATCATGCGGCAGAGCTTTTCTGTATATTCGGGGTACTGGATGACCAGCGCCTTTTCCCAGTACACCGAGGAGTGAAGACCCGAGGTAAGGAGGAAATGACCCTTGAGTAAAGCGCCCGACTTTTCGAACATTTGCTCAACGGTATCCGCCATGCGTATCGCTCCTTATAAAATTATACCGTCGCCACATGCGAATCAGGTCCCGTTTACCGTGGCGACCATCTGGTCGGTAAGGGGAAAGCTGGGCACCACGCCCCAGTCGGAGGGGGGCCAGGTGACCAGCCAGGCTTTGCCGATTAAATGTTCGCGGGGCATGAACCAGCCCCGGTGCGAATCGTTGCTGACATCGCGGTTATCGCCGAGGACGAAGTAATTATCCACGGGCACTTCCTGCCGGGGTAAAGAATAGCTGAAAGAGCGCTGCACATAGGGTTCATCCAGCTTGAATCCGTTAACGTAGACGACCCCATACACTATTTCAATCGTGTCGCCGGGCACACCGATAATACGCTTGATATATTCTTCATCGCTGCCGTTTGGGGCGGTAAAAATGACCACGTCACCGCGCTGCGGCTCTCCCCACCAGTAGAGCGCTTTGACTACCACCACCCGCTGGCCCTGGAAAAAGCTGGGCTCCATGCTGGTCTGGTAGACCTCATAGGTCTGTATGGTTGCCCTGGCGGCGAAGAATATCGCCAGCGCCAGAGCCACGGTTATCAGTACTTCACGCAGAAAGGGCTTCGTTAAAAAATTCTTCAACTCAAGCTTAATTATACCCTATTTTGATTTGCCCGCCAATCTTGAAAATATTCCCGGAACCGTCCTTGATTAAAAAATCCGTACGTATTAGGATAGAGTGAGCAAATAATTTTCCCCGGTATTTTGATGAAAAGACTGTTATCGCTATTGAAACGGGTCCCTGTTTTATCCTATGTACTGGTCGGGGTTTTTGTCGTCCTGATAATAATCGCGGTTATCATTGGTATTGATAGCGACCGCGGTGTTCTGGTAGGATTCCTAGGCGTTATAATCCTGTTGACGGAAATAACCCGACGGTGGCGCAAAGAATGGCAGTTCCTCGTCCTTATTGCCGGGGCATTTATCGGGGCAATTATCCTGTCCGGCCTCTATGAAGCGGTTATCTATCCCCTTGTTGAAAAAATAGGCGGAGCGAGCGCGGTGCAGAGCCGGGGACTGGAAATCTTCCATGATATAATAACCGATATTCTGTTACTGGTGACCCCGATGGCTATCATCTACGGAATAATCGGAGCCTTGACTCTATCCGTCTTGCGCCTGATAACGATATGCCGGAAAAAATTAACGGAAAAAACTTGACTATCGGGGCTGTTTTAGGTTAGATTATACCAAGACATTCGAGGTATCGCCTTCCGTCAGGGAGGTTAAAATGGAAGCAGTGTATACCGCATCGCTGTCCATCGCGGCTTTTATCCTCGGCGCGATTCCTTTTTCCGTAATAATCGGACGGCTGTGGCTTAAAAAGGACATTACACAATACGGGGACGGCAATCCCGGTTCCGCCAATGTTTTCCGGGCGGGCAGTATAAAGCTGGGCCTGCTGGCAGTAGTCCTGGATGTTGCCAAGGGAGTGCCTTTCGTCCTGCTGTCCCACACCGTTTTCGGACTTTCCGTAGTTTCGGTGATTATCGTGGCTGTTGCCGCGGTGCTGGGCCATGCCTTTTCACCGTTTCTCCACTGGCAGGGCGGCAAAGCTATCGCGATTACCTTCGGGGTAATGCTGGGGCTGCCCCAGTATGATGTTTTGCTCGTGTTCATAACCTGCATGCTTTTATGTTTTATTTTCGTGAAAATAGATGCCTGGAAAATCATTATCGGCGCTACCGGTACGCTGGCTTACCTGTCTATCATCAAAGGCAACTCATGGGAGCCGCTTTTAATGCTCTGCCTGCTGGTAATACTGATTATCAAGCATTTCGAGGAACTGCATACCTTCCCCAGTTTCCGAGCCAACCTGTTCCGCCGGGCACAGCGCAACTAATTCGACCGTCTAATAAGGATAAATAATGATATACCAGATAATTATCGCGGGGATTTTAGCCGTTTTCCTGGTGAACCTTATTCTAAATTTGAGGAACCTGCGGACGCCCGACCGCAACAGTAAAGTCCCCCAGCCGGCGCCCCTCATTTCCGTGCTCATCCCCGCCAGGAATGAAGAGGAAAACATCCGCACCTGCCTGGAATCGCTGCAGAAACAGGACTATCCCAACTTCGAGATACTGGTGCTGGATGATAATTCCTCGGACTGCACCGCCGCTATCGTCAATGAAATGGCGTCCCGAGACGAACGCATCAACCTGTACTTCGGCGACCCCCTGCCGGAAGATTGGGCAGGTAAATGCTTCGCCTGCCAACAGCTGGCGCAGAAGGCGCAGGGCGACTGGCTTTTATTCGTCGATGCCGATACCATCCACGAACCCCACATGCTGCGCAGCGTACTTGCCCTGGCGATGGAGCTAAATACCTCGCTGCTATCGGGTTTTCCGCGGCAGCTCGCCAACTCATTACCCACTAAAATAGTGATGCCGGTAATCTACTTCATCCTGCTGGGCTGGCTGCCGCTCTGGTGGCTGCACCGTTCCAAAACACCCAAACCATCCATGGCTATCGGGCAATTCTTTTTCTTTTCCAAAGACGCATACTGGAATATGGGCGGGCACGAGGCGGTAAAGTCAAGAATCAACGAAGATGTCTGGATGGGCATAGAAGTTTCCCGCCACGGCGGCCGGCATATAGCCGTCGATCTTTCCACGGTAGTCTCCTGCCACATGTACCGGGATATAGGAGGAATGTGGCACGGCCTTGGCAAGTCTATATATTCGATTGCCGCCATGGCCCCCCTGGGACTGGCAGCGCTGGTAACGGTGGCTTACTTTTTCTATGCCGCACCGTTTTTCTGGTTCTGGAACGGATTTTTTGTGAATTCGGAACCTTTATTATGGCGCGGGATAGTGGTATTACAGATAGCAGTTATGCTCTTTATGCGCTGGCTGGTAGACAACCGCTTCCGCGAGCCAGCCATTTCATTATGGTTCCACCCGATTGGGATATTATTCTACCTGATAAACGTTCTTTATTCCGGGGGAAGGTGGCTGGTTGGCACGGGCGTCACCTGGAAAGAGCGGTTCTACAGCAAGGAATCCACGGTAGAGTAAAGAATAATACCCCGCGACCGCGTCCCCATTGCTAACGACTATTTCAGCTTG
>MGMT01000026.1 GCA_001796525.1 Chloroflexi bacterium RBG_13_51_52
TGACATCCTGTAATGCGTAAATGCACCGTAGAGTCCATTTCCTGAGCGAGCAGTTCCTGATTTATGGCATCGATGACGTACTGGCTGCGTGACGCCTTGCATCCCGTACCACCGCATATAATGAGTGTTTTATTTTTCTTCTTTCTGTCGAGTAGAAACTGCTTCCGCATAGTCTCCAGGTCTTCTCTCGTAGCCAGCCTGTGCATGCTTGACCTCCTTTTTTTCTTCACGACGAATCGATTCTATAAATTTCCGGAGCTTCGCCGGAGTCATGTGGTGGTGGTATGACCCGTTTTCAGAGGCGATTGGTCCCAGGGCGCACGCTCCCAAGCAATTGACATGCTCGATAGAAAACATGCGGTCATCGGTTACCTCACCGGGTTTGATACCTAACTGGCTTGTGGCCTGGTCCAGCAGGAGTTGGGCGCCGCGGACATGACACGCGGTGCCGTTACATATTGTTATCACGTATTTCCCACTCGGTTTGAGTCTAAAAGCCTTATAGAAGGAGGCCACCCGGTAGACCTCTATAAGTGGTACACCCAGAGTTTTCGATATTTCTCTCATGGCTTCTTCAGGTATATATCTGTAACTTTCCTGTACGTCCTGGAGCACTTCGATTAATTGATGCGGCTGACTGCTACGTCCCTTCAGTATAGATTCTAGTTTTGACAGATTCATGGAGACCTCCTTTAATAAATCTGAAAAAATTTACATGTTGACTTAATCTATTTTATAAAGTAATCTATGAGTAATAAATACGGAATAAATACAGGTATATTGCCTATAATAAATGGTTATTATTAATATTTAATTAGTGCCAGTATAATGCCTATATAAAATAGGCAAAAAGGACATTTTTATGGCTAAAAAGAAGGTTGTTTCAAAAGAAAATAAAGATGATATAAGGTTCCCCAATACAGAACTCGCCCGACTCTGGCGAATCCCGTTTAGCGACGAAATCGAGCTATCCAAGGTTGAAAATGCTCTCCGCGAGCGTATTAAGGAGCTGAACTGTCTCTACGGAGTATCACAGCTGGCCGAGCGTAATTTTAATTCACTCGACAATTTGCTAGAAGAACTGGTCAACTTTTTACCCCATTCATGGCAGTATCCGGAGATTACATACGCCAGGATTATCTTTAAAGAAAACATATACAAGAGCGAAGGATTCAAAGTCACGGAATGGCGGCAATCTTCACGTATTTATGTTTACAGCGAGCCGGTAGGTGAAGTGGCAATTTTCTATCTGGAAGAACGTCCGCCTGCTGATGAAGGGCCCTTCCTTGCGGAAGAACGCGCTCTACTGGACGCTCTGGCGGACCAGATTGGTACTATCGCGACACGAATTTCCGCTGAAATGGAATTACAGGATATCAACAAACAACTGAGCCTGGAGAGAAAGGCCTTACAGGAATCGAACGCGGCTCTTCGAACGGTCTTAACCAGGATCGAGGAAGAAAAAAATGAAATTTACAGGAATATTAAAACGAATGTTGATAAAGTCCTGATGCCTATTTTATTGGCCTTGGCTTTGGAAATCCCTCAAACACAGAGTAAATATGTGGAGATGCTCAAGACAAACTTGGAGGAGATTACGTCGCAGTTTATCCGGCATCTGTCGAATTCATACCATTCTCTAACTCCAACGGAAATCACGATCTGCAATATGATTCGTAACGGACTGAGGACCAAGGAAATAGCCCAGGCAAGGGGGATATCTGTATCCACTATCAACCGCCACCGGGAAAATATACGGAGAAAGCTTAATATCACTAACAATGACGTGAATCTTCCCACGTACTTGCAGTCAAGTATGTGGGAAGAGGAGACTAAGTTATAAACTGCCTGACTAAATTTACCAATTTCAATTAAGAAGGCTCTTCCTCTTTTTGCATAGACTGATAGACCACCTGTGGCTTTTTTGAGGTATTAGAAGGTCGCGACTGCTTTTGTTGAAGCTATGGTCGGGGCGGGCAGAGTTGAACTGGTGCAGGCCGGTAGAAGATAGTTGGCAATTATCAAGCATTTGATAAAATAATCATGGCCATCTGGTTAAGAGCTTGAGGTCGGTTGCTGGGGAAAGGGTGATACGACTCCGGGTATCATTCCTTTGTTAAGTGTAATAACCGAGCGTCACGGGAGTTGTGACTGGTAATAATCTGAAATAGCTTTTTTTACTGCTTCACGGGAACACTCGCCCTTTTCGCGGAGTTTACTTAAAAACCGCCCGCGCGACTCTATTTCGGAAGTTATCGAGTCATATTTAATCGCGAACTTATTGAAAAGGACGTTGTGCAGCGCCTGCTCCCCAGGATAAACAAACTCCTCACCCGGTAAGTGGCGTGAGGCCAATGTATAAGCTACCAGACCATCTTTGGTCAGACTGATAGTACTTACTGAATCTACATAGCGGACCGGTTCTTCATCACGATACTTGCCGCGAGTGACCTGGAGAGTGATGATAGCCCCGAGGCTGGCGATTAGCGGTAACGGTACTCCGAGCGCGTTGAGAATATAGGCCGCTTCCCTGATATTACGAGCGTGCGTGGTCCCTCCCAAAGCATAACCCTTAGACAGCATTTCAAACGCCTTGACGACCTGGTATCCCCAGAGGTATTCATAGCTGTGGTTACTGATTTCTTCAGTAATGAGATAGGTGTTTTCCGGCTTTTCAGTTCCCAGAGACTTGAAATCTTCCTCATAACCCCGCAAAGAGACCTGCTCTATTTCCGGAGGGAGAAAATCCAGCAGCGCATGCAGCAAAGTAGTCTTCCCAGCCCAGACAGGACCGGCTGCCACGAGCACTGAAGCGCGGTGCTCCATCAAGAGCCATAGCAGCCCGGCAAGCTTATAGTCGATGGTGCCGAACTTCACGACATCGAGAATAGAAAGGTTCTCATCTATCCTGCGAAACGGCCAACCCGCCCACTCCTGGTATCTTACCATTCCTCCCCCTATCACACCGGGGATACCGGCCCCCAATTCAATCTAAATTTTCGTCTTTTTGTTGTTGATATAGTCAACGATAATATATTTGCCCAGGTCGCCGGGTTCGGTAAAAAAGACCCGTCCGTGATTCAGGCGCGCCATCCTGTCCACAAACAGGTTGAAAATATCATGGCTGGGCAACATAAAGGTATTAATGACGATGCCGGCGCGGGTGCAGTTATTCACCTCGCGTAAAGTCACGTCGATACACCGCTGCGTGGTCGGCAGGTGAAAAACAATCTGCCCGTTTTCAATATGCGAGGTGGGTTGGCCGTCTGAAATCATGATTATCTGTTTATTGGCCGCGCGTTCTTTCGCCAGCAATTTCCTGGCCATCATGAACCCGTGCTGCATATTAGTATAAGGCGTAAAGTCATCCCAGCTGATGTAGGTCAGCTCCTCCAGAGTCATGCGACGAGCTACAGCAGAAAAGCCCAGTATGCTTAGGCTGTCTTTAGGAAATTTACCGGAAATTAAGGAGTTGAGCGCGATGGATACGATTTTTGCTGCTTCAAAATTCCCGCCCATCCGCATCGAAAGGCTCATATCCAGCATGATCACCGTCGCAGAACGAGTCGTCTGTTCCTGCTGAAACACCTCGAAGTCCTCCACCTCTATTTTTATGGGGACCCGCGGACGGCGCAGCAGGGCATTTTTTAAGGTCTTTTGAAGATGCAGATCGAAGTCGTCCCCGAATTCGTACCGCTTCGTTTCATCGATCCTTTCACCGCCGGTGCCGCGCTGCCTGGTGTTATGCGAACCACTGCGGTCTTTCTTTAAACTGGCGAAGACCGTGTTAAGGGCTTTCTCCCCGATTTTCCTCATACCGCGCGGCGTCAGCTCGTACTGCCCGTGTTTCTTTCTAATATAGCCGGCTTCTTCAAGCATCTTGGTGATTTCGCGCATCCTTTTCAGCTCTTCCGCCGCGCTATCCCCTAAGAGCTCTTTCACCAGCTTATCGTCAATCTCGTCCAAGGAATCATCATACCGGGAATCCTGGAACTGATCTTCCAGCCTATCCATTTTCTGGAGATGTTCCATTAGCTTCAGAGCTTCAGAATAGGAGATCGATTCTTTCCCGGAAAAACTATAACGTTGGGGGTCCATCCAGCCGGGATACAGCGATTCCATATTGGCCATCATCTTTGCTATCTCGTATTTGGTAGACTCATCCAGCATGGAATCTATCAGGTTCTGGAGCTCCTGCCGGTCCGCCGGAGAAAGGCTCTCCATCAAAGCCTGCGCCTGGGCCATCTGCTGCTGTAAACGTTCGATTAGTTCATCGAGGTTTTTGGGCGGGTCAGGGCCGAAGAAATCGCCGAACTGCTTCATGAACCCTTCGAAATCCGGTTCTTCCCCACGCCGCCGGGCCTCTAGCATCTGGTTGATGGCTTCCATGAAATGCCGCATGGCAGCAAGGGAATTGGCATCCATGTTCTGCAACCTCTGTGTCATCTCTTTGGCATAAGAAGACATGGCGTTTCTCTTGAGCATGTCCATGAGCTCCTGGAACTGCCGCCGGGCCTCTCCATCCATGAAATCATACTGATTCAGGTCTTTTATCCGGCCGCCGACATCTTTGGGCAAGACTTCCAGTTTTTCCATGTTTTGCGAGGCGCGTTCTTCCAGATTTTTGAGCAATTTTTCCTGAATTTCCGGGTTGAGGTCCGGGCTACCGTTTGCTGCTTTTTTCCTGGCTTCATCCAGCCGGCTTTGTATGCCTTGACGCTCGATATTGATGATATCGTCAAGCCGCTTTCGTATGTCTTCCATCATGGAGTTCAACTTGTATTTTCCCAGGTGTTCCTGCCGCCGCTGGCGGAGCCGCTGTATGAGATCCTTGAGGCTGGGCAAACGTCTCCCCAGCCTATCCGTGAGGCCGTTTCGCTGCATCATACGCAGGGCTTCAGCCAGATTACCATCATACATCAGGTTCCGCTGCAACTCTTGCATGAGGGCATCGGTGTCAGGCTCGAAGATATTTTGTGAGCCGTCCCATTCGGAATAGCGGTTATTATCCATTTTTAACGCTTATAAACCGTCTTGCCTTCGACCTTTGTTTTGTTTAACCTTTTATTGAGATGCGCGCCTTCCAGAATAAACTCTACGACTGATGCTATTGTCTCCGGCGTTTCGGCAGCGGTCATCTTTTTTACCGCTTTGGCCATGCCGGGGATCTCTTTCACATATCGCGTATAAGATTTTGCGCTCATATTATCCGAGGTTTCGACGTTAAATCCGCTGTTGAACTGCTTGACGATTGGCTCCAGTTCGTCAAACTGGAAATACCGATTGAATACCACGAGCACCGCTTTTTTAGTGAGATCATCAATAATCTTTTGCTCGTTCTTCTCCTCAAAGCCTTCCATTTCCACCTTGCCGGTGGTGGAGGCAATAATGTAAGGAAAATCGCTGATGCGCGGCACCGCCATCTTTTCGCCAAGCATGATGGCCCGCCTGATGGCATTAGCGACGACGGTTTCCATGTTAGCGATGGAGACTCTAACGCTTACACCAGAACGCTGACCGATATCCGGGCTCTTCCGTGCCAGGTGAGTTATCTCGGCAATCACTTGTTTGATATAGTCAGGAACGTAAAAATTCACGTCTCCATCATTAAACCGCTGCCATTCCTGCTCGACAATGGCTATTTCGTCTTTAACCGTGACGGGGTAATGGGTACGGATTTGCGCGCCAAAGCGGTCTTTAAGCGGGGTAATAATCCTGCCGCGGCTAGTATAGTCTTCAGGGTTGGCGCTGGCAACAAGCAGTATATCCAGCGGCAGCCTGACCCGGTAGCCTTTTATCTGAATATCTGCTTCTTCCATCAGATTGAACAGGCCTACCTGCAACCTTTCCGCCAGATCCGGAAGCTCATTGATACAGAATATCCCGCGGTTCGTCCTCGGAATAATCCCATAGTGCATGGTTAACTCATCAGAAAGATACCGCCCTTCGGCGACCTTAATGGGGTCGACATCGCCGATGAGGTCCGCAATCGTCGTATCAGGTGTGGCTAGTTTTTCCCCGTACCTGTCCTGCCGTGACAGCCAGACGATTTCGGTCTTATCCCCTTCCATAGCTACTTTTTCCCGGCAGGACTTGCATATTGGCGAAAAGGGATTATCGTTAATTTCACAGCCCCTGATGACCGGTATTGCTTCATCCAGTAAGCCTGTCAGGAGACGCATAACCCGGGACTTAGCCTGTCCTCTTTCACCAAGGAAGATGATATTCTGGCCGGATAACACAGCGTTTTCCACCTGGGGTATGACCGTATTATCGTAGCCGATGATGCCATTAAAGATGGGCTTTTTTGTCTTAATCAAGGCGATGAGGTTACGCCTCATTTCTTCTCTAATCGATAAGGGAGAGTAACCCGATGCCTTAAGATCGCCGATGGTCTTCGGCCGGTTCTGTCCTGATGGGCCGTTAGTATTATCGTTTTTTTCCACAGACGAAGTGGTCCCTGCAGGAGTCTTGTTTGCTTCTTCTTGAGTATCCTTGACCGCCTTTTTTTGTCCGCCGAAAATAAATCCTATTTTCATCATTTACCACCTATCTTATGCTAAGCAGCTATTGTTCAACGAAAGAATTAAGGAAATCAGTTCTGCTGTTAAGAAGTATATTAGTAATGTCCTCTTCCTGGGTTGGACATAAAATACACTATATATTTTAAGTATAGAAGTGAACTTGGAGTTTGTCAACGAAATCAAACAAGCTAAGCTAATATGATTTGGAAGATGCCGGACTGACACTAGCTAAAGTCGGGGCGGGCGGAGTTGAACCGCCGACCTTCTGAACCCC
>MGMT01000027.1 GCA_001796525.1 Chloroflexi bacterium RBG_13_51_52
ACTATCCTCATTTGTTGGATTAACTAAAACCACGCCGTTTTCAAACTCCCTCATCCAGGTACCATCATTACGCTGTTGGGCGTCTCCTTTAGCCGAGCCAAGGTTGGCATCATATTCAGGAAACCACCAGAGTTGACAGTGCCAAGGGACTCCACTATCAAAACCAAAGTAACCATCGTCAAGGAGAGTTAGTGCTAGTCCATATCTCATCTTCTGCAATTCTATAGAAGGAAGATTTGGGTTGATGTTGTCGAATAGTTGGCCGTTGGTATCTGGAACTATCCAATGCATTCTAAAAGGAGGCTCGGTTTTTTGCATGTTCCTCTGGTATATATCCCAGATTTTTGAAAAATCGTGTGTGCTCCAATCTGATGTGCCCAAGGCATTTTCCTGAAGCTGACCGTTGGCATACATAAAATAAGGTGAATTCACACTCCATTCGGCTCCAGGATTACCCATTATTATTGCTTCTGGTCCGAGTAGTTCCCGAGTTAACTTCAAAATTGCAGTCATACCATTGTTATATTCACGATTAACGACGTCATTATTATCGTTAACACCATCATTATCAATATCAACATTGTTGAACCACGACCCTACGTTTTCAAATATATTATCATAAAAAACACCATCAAAAAGTCCTGAAGACATAACATCGGTATACACATAATTAGGTAGATATGTCGCCCACCCGCTGGCTGGATTCATATAATAACAACCGGGTATGACATCTTCCATAAACCCTATTCGCCTTTCTTCAGGCGTCTGGTAACTCCCTGGGGCATTTCCGAAGTGTAAATACCAATCTTCATTGGATGATTGTACTGGTCTCATTTCAGTCATATCAGACTCCCCAACCCAGATAAAAGCTAGTATTTTTATCTGTGGATTAAGTCTCTTTATCTGTTGGATGGCTTTTGGCGCGTAAAGGTATAGCGGATATGGGATAGCGATAATATCCCATCTGGCGAGCGTCTTTAGGTATTCGGTTGGTTCTTCCGACGGGTCCCAGAGAAATGATAGGTAAGGAGATTTAGGAAGCCAGGCCAAATAGTAGTTACATAAGCGTGGATATGCGTCAGCCTGCTTCACCCTCAGTGTTTCGGTCAATCCGGCGACTTCGATTTCGTATAAGCCGGAAGAGTCCTTTACCAGAGTGAAAGTCACGGTTTTCGAAGCTCCCGGTGCTGCCGTAACATCCTTTACCTCTTCCTCAACGCCGTTGACAGTTAGTCCCAGCGTCTGTGATCCCTCTGTTCCCCCCGTATTCATTACCTTTACTTCAATAGAAACAGGCATTCCGGGTTCAGCTACAATTGGAGTTACATCTAGGGAAGTGACTTTAATATCAGCTGAAGTAGTATTAATCGTCGGCGTCATAGTCGTTGTTGGGGGTGTAGTTGTCGTTGTTGTTGTTTGAGTTGCCGCTGTTGTGGTGGGCGTAGCCGAGGCTGTGCAGCCCCCGAAGAGAAGAGAGACAATAATGAATAAAATAACAATAATAAGTATTGATTTATGCATCATTTTATCTCGCCTCCTTTTTACATAATAGTTGCTGTGTAGCAACTGTTCTATAGTTATTTAAGGGGCTCTACCCCTTTAGGCTCCCTCTCTCTTGTATACTTACCTGATTTCACAGTTTTACTGATGGCTTATTATTGTGTGCCAATCCTGTCAGCTTTATAGAACCCCAGGTCTGCAATATCTTGTTGGCTAAAGGTTACGCCTTGTAGTCCGAACCTCCAAACGACTTCACCTTGAGGAGTAACTTCGACTATTTCTGTCGTCCCGGTGATTAATGTATTGCCGTTTGGTAACCGGTCGGCATCTCTTACCGGCCAGTTTTTCTCGTTAAGTATTGTGTATTCCCAAACAATGCTACCCGTCGTTGCATCAAGCTCAATTGCTCGTTGAGGATTATCGTGGTTTGCGAACAGTATATTCCCATTCGGTTGAACTTCCGGGTCGTGTTGATGGCTGCAAATCCCTTCCCCGATAGTCCTGATAACTGCTCCTTCAGGGTCGACCTCAACCACAAAGTTAAAATTCCTAAGGCTGATGAGCGTGTTTCCATTCGATAGTCTGGATACAGCATTGGTATGAATCCAGCCCTCGTTATAAATATTATTATAAGGTGGGGTATCAAAATAGTCTTTGGCATACCATTGCCAGACAATCTCGCCCGTTGGGTTTACCTCTGTCACCTGGGCGTCGTTCTTCTGGTCGTTCATGCCAAAAACAAAGATGGTGTTTCCGTTTGCCAGACGGTCGGCGTCATGGGAGATTTTGCTGGTAAGGTATTGCCACGCGACTTCGCCGTTGCGGTCGATCTCATACACACCTCCCCTCACCGAAAACAAGATATTGTTGTTTGGTAGCAATTCTACATCACTCACACCACCCAGGTTCTGTGGAACCATGTATTGCCAAACAACCTCGCCTAACATATTTACTTCTATTATCCTAGGGCTTGCAGTGTTATGGTTGTCCGCCAGTAGCGTGGTGCCAGCCCATGCCATATCAGATTGATAAACGTCCACAGCCAGGTCCGGGTCTATGGTTCCCCTGGTCATCTGAATAGGCATTGCACTTACACTGGAGACATGTGTATCTTCGTTCCCACTCTTGTCCACTGCGGTTATCGTGAGGTAATAACTCGTTCCATCCTCAAGCCCGGTCGCCTGGTATCCGCAGGTGGCAATGTCTTTTATCTGGAAGACAGGCTGCATCCCTGTAACGTTTGTTATCTCAGCTGTGTTTATATATACATTATAATGGTCGAAGTCCTCAGCCATGCTCATATCCCACCAGAGGTTCAATTTTCCGTCGTAAGCATTATTGGCTAATAAGCCGGTAATTGCAGGTGGAGGAGTGGTTTCGGTTGGCGTTATCGATGGACTTTGCGTAGGTGTTTGCGTTTGGGTAGGTGTCTGTGTCGGCGTTGCCGTTGTCGTTGTTTGAGTTGACGCTGTTGTAGTCGATGAAGGTGCTGATGTGCATCCACCGAGCATTAAAGAAGCAACAACTAGTGAAATCAATATAATTAGAGAATTCCTACGCATAATATTGCCTCAACTTTGTGTGGTCCGTTCTTGTACAGCTCGTCTTGTTCTTACTATAAGCACTATTACTGCGAAGACTAAGACAGTACCAATTACTATTATCGCCCAAATGTATGCCGGAGATACTGAACTTTGCGTGTATGATGGCGTTTCTATTAATTGTGGATGGGTCTCATAAATTGAAGATGACTCTTTATAAGTGCCAGAAATGGTACTTGTTGTATCAGGTTGTGATGAAGGTTGCTCGGCATCATTTTGCCATAATAATATAGTAAAGAAAAGTAATGATGCTGTTAAAAAAACTAATACTATCGTCCAGGCTTTTAAACTCATATTTTATCGTTATTCTACCTCCTCTCACTCCCACTCTATAGTAGAAGGAGGTTTAGACGTTATATCATAGACTACACGGTTTATTCCGTCAACCTCGTTAACGATGCGGTTGGAAACCCGAGCCAGAAAATCATAGGGCAGCCGCGCCCAGTCAGCCGTCATGGCATCATCGCTGGTTACGGCGCGGATAGCCGCCAGGTACCCGTAGGTGCGGAAATCTCCCATCACCCCCACCGACCTTACGTCGGTAAGGACACAGAAGCTCTGCCATAACTGGCGGTAGAGTTTGGCTTTCTTTATCTCGTTCATCAGGATAAAGTCGGCGCTGCGCAGTATCTCCAGTTTCTCTTTCGTTACCTCACCGATGCACCTAATCGCCAGCCCCGGACCCGGGAACGGCTGCCGCCAGACCATCTCTTCCGGCAGTCCCAGTTCTTTGCCTACCAGACGCACCTCATCCTTGAAAAGATAGCGTAAAGGCTCAAGCAGCTTCAGTGTCATGCGGGCGGGCAGCCCGCCGACGTTGTGATGCGACTTTATCTTGGCGGATACCTTGCTGACCGAGGATATGCTTTCAATGACGTCGGGATAGAGTGTGCCCTGCGCCAGGAAGTCTACTTTCCCGATTTTGTTGGCTTCGTCCTCGAAGACCCTGATGAACTCCTCGCCGATTATCATTCGTTTTTCTTCGGGGTCGGTTACGCCCTTGAGGCGGTTGAGGAACCTGTCCGTAGCATCGACATAAACAATGTTCATGCCCAGGTTATTTTTAAATACCTTAAGTGTGCGGTCCGCTTCCTCGCGGCGCAGCAGGCCGTTATTCACGAAGATGCAGGTAAGCTGGTCGCCGATAGCCCGGTGGATAAGGGTCGCCACCACCGATGAGTCCACCCCTCCCGATAGGGCGTTGATAACCTTGCCCCCGCCGACCTGTTCCTTGATACGCTCCATGCTTTCATGAACGAAGTTGCCCATTGTCCAGTTGCCTTTGCAGCCGCACACCTTGTAGATAAAGTTTTTCAGGATATTCTTTCCTTCCGGTGTGTGGGCTACCTCCGGATGGAACTGGAGTCCGTAGACGTTATTGCTGTTGCCGATGACCGCATAAGGCGAATTTTCCGTATAAGCAAGTGCTTCAAAGCCCTGCGGCATTTCTTCGATTTTATCGCCGTGGCTCATCCACACCGTTGTCGATTCAGGCAGTCCGGCAAATAAGAGGGAGTCCACCTGGTTTAAATGCATTACGGCATGACCGTATTCACGCCTGGTGCCCGGTGTTACTTGCCCCCCCAGCTGCTTGGTAATGACCTGCATACCGTAGCAGATACCCAGCACCGGCAGATGGCTTTCATAAACATATGCGGGAGCGAGCGGGGCATTGGGCTCATAAACGCTGGCGGGACCTCCGGAAAGGATGAATCCTTTTGGATTAAGCGGGGCTATCTTTTCCCAGGGCGTGTCATGCGGCATCAGCTCGCAGTAGACCTGGGCTTCGCGTACGCGGCGGGCAATCAGCAGGTTGTACTGCGACCCGAAGTCAAGGACGATAATAGCCTCACGCTCGGCGCCGGGAATAGCCTCCGGGGCTGCCACCGGCTGCTCGCCGCCTATCTCCTTGGCGATTTCGAGATAGGTAGACACCTCGATGTCGTCAGTGGTGGCTATCCGATGGCTTTCATCCGGGGATGGATTGACTTTTTCATTAACCATCTTATAGAACACAATGTACCATTATGCTATACTAATTTCAAGTGGAGAATGGGTTTTTCTGAATTGAAAAATGCCTTGTTTGTAAAATAAATTTTGGTCATCGAGTCCGGTAGCTTCCGCATGTGCAAATACGAGTTTTTCAGCAGCAGCCCCGCCGCCACCTTATCCCTCGGAAAGAGAATCGGGGAACGACTCCCCCAAGGCAGCGTTATCGCCCTGACCGGGGAGTTGGGCTGCGGCAAGACCTTGCTTACCCGCGGTATCTGTGACGGACTCGGCGTACCTTTACGCCAGGTCAATAGCCCCACCTTTGTGCTGGTGAATGAATATCGCGGCCGCCTGCCGGTCTTTCACATCGACCTGTATCGATTAAGCGGTATCGACGACGGTTTTGAGATAGGGATTATGGACTACTTTTCGCGGGCTGCTTCCGGCGTTATGATTATCGAGTGGGCGGAGAAAATGAGTTCGCTTCTTCCCGATGACCTTTTAAAAGTCGAGTTTGACATAATATCAGCGAGGAAACGGCGTATTGTCTTTTCCTCTTCCGCCGGCAGATTCGCCGCTATCTTTAAGGAGATTGCCAAGTCATGATAGTGCTTGGGATTGATACTTCCGGCTACATTAATGCGGTGGGCATCTGTGATGGCGAACGCGCGCTGGCGGATGCTTCTTTTCCCGCCAGGGCCGATTCTCTGGAACAGATTGTTGATAATATCGATTCTACTTTGAAAACTGCCGGATTAACTTTGAAGGATATGGAAGGGATAGGAGTTGGCTTGGGTCCGGGTTCATGGACGGGCATCAAAGTGGGAGTAACGGTCGGGAAGATGTTGGCTTTCAGTGCGAATAAGCCTGTGGCTGGCATCCCCACCCTTGCAGCTTTGGCGTATTCCGCCCGCGATAAGTCCCCGCTGGTTTACGCTATAATCAGTGCCGGCATCAGGGACACCGTCTATGCCGCCCGCTATCGTTTCAATGGTAATGAGGTTATTCAGGAGGGGGATTACTTTACGGGTGGCATAAAAGATTTAGCCCCCCTGATAAAAGAACCGGTTCTCCTGGTTGGCACTGGAATAGATTCCTATCGCCAAGCCATCGTCGGGGAAAACGGTTCTTTAAAGATAAAAATCAGGGCATTGGAAGCTATTCCGAGCGGCGCCGCTATAGCCTGCCTGGCTGCCCGCCGACTTGAGCAGCGGAAGTCCGATAACGCCCTCTCCCTTACCCCTCTTTATCTGAAAGAGTCTACGGCTAAGGCTTTCGTTAATAAATACGCCACAAAAGGTAAGAAATAAATGCTCATATTAGGTATTGAAACGTCCTGCGATGAGACCTCGGCGGCGCTGGTGGCTGACGGTAAAACGATATTGTCCAGCACCATCGCTACCCAGCTTGATTTGCTGAAGAAATACGGCGGTGTGGTGCCGGAAGTAGCCGCCCGCCGCCATGCCGAACTTATCGGCTACGTTATCAAGGAAGCACTGGATACCGCCGGTAAAACCCTGGACGATGTTGAAGCTGTCGCCGTTACCTCCCGTCAGGGGCTTATCGGCTGCCTGATGGTCGGCGTCGCAGCTGCTAAGTCTATCAGCTATGCCAGACAGGTGCCCCTGATCGGCTTGCATCACATCGAGGGGCACATCTTCGCCAATATCTTAAGCAATCCCGACCTGCCTGTACCCCATATCTGCCTGACCGTCTCCGGCGGGCATAATATGCTGGTGCACGTTCAGAATAAGTGCCGCTACGAATTATTAGGGACGACACTGGATGACGCCGCCGGTGAGGCTTTCGATAAAATTGCCAAGTTCCTGGGTCTGGGCTTTCCCGGCGGGCCCGCTATCGATAAGTTATCGCAGCAGGGCAACCGTAAAGCTTTCAATTTCCCCCGCCCCATGATAAAGAACAAGGCGCTTGATTTTAGTTTCAGCGGCTTGAAGACCGCCGTTATTAATATGTTCAAAGCTCAAATCGCCGGCGGTGAACCTCTGCCTCTCGCCGATATCGCCGCTAGCTTTCAGGAAGCAATCGTGGACACGCTGGTTGCCAAGACCCTGCGCGCCGTCGAAGAAAAGGATTTAAAAATAGTAAGTGTCACCGGTGGTGTTTCTGCCAACAGCCGACTCCGCCAGGTTTTCACTGAAGTCTGTAAAAAGAGGGGAATTAAAGTATTTTTTCCAAAATTGTCCCTTTGCACGGATAACGCCGCTATGATTGCGGCCGCCGGATACGCTAGAATGATGCTGGGAGAAAGGTCGGATTTACGTCTCAACGTGTTTCCCAACGCTCCGCTTGGGGGATGATATGAAGACGAAGATAGAAAAAATCGATGCCGCTAATCCCGATAATAAAGTCCTGGAACACGCCGCGAACCTGATAATGAAGGGAGAGGTTATCGTCTGTCCTACGGATACCGGCTACGCCTTCGCCGCCAACGCCCTGAACACCCGTGCCGTAGCGAAGGTCTTTCACCTGAAAGGGCGCTCTTATTCCAATCCCATCCATATCGCCGTCCAATCTATAGACGAAGCGGAAAAGTACGCCCATGTCAGCGAAGCCGTCCGCCATCTCGCGACGCATTACCTGCCAGGGGCTTTAACGCTCGTGCTGCCGAAAAAGGATGTTGTTCCCGCTGTGCTGGTAGCCGGACTCGACTCCGTTGGTGTCCGTGTCCCGGATAACCGGGTTATTTTACGTCTTGCGGAAATCACCGGCAGACCGTTGACTTCTACCAGCGCCAATGTCAGCGGCAGACCGGGGACTTACTCGATAGAAGAGGTCACCGCGCAGCTGGGAGAAAATCTACAACTGGTCGCCATGGTGCTCGACCAGGGTCCCTTGAAAATACGTGAGGTATCCACTATCGTTGATTTATCCTCCGGACCACCCCAGCTGGTCCGGCAGGGGCGTATCAGCTGGCTGGATGTCCGTGAAGCGTTAAAGATGTTTGAAAAATCTAAACAAAAAAGTCCGGAATAAAATAGGAGGTCTTTTCCGTGCGTATCGCTGTTGGCAACGACCACAGAGGCTGTGAACTAAAAACAACTGTTATTTCTGTAATTATGGATGCTGGCCATTTTATCCACGATTTCGGCTGCTTTACCGAGGACGCGGTAGATTATCCTGATATCGCCGAGAAGGTGGCGGAGGGCATCGTCAAAGGTGAGTTCGATAGGGGTATCCTGATATGCGGCACCGGCATCGGTATGTGTATCGCCGCTAATAAAGTCCGGGGCATACGCGCCGCCCAGTGCTACGATGTTTTTACCGCCCACCGCGCCCGCCTGCATAACAACGCTCAAATCTGCTGTCTGGCGGCTGAAGAAGGGGAAGGGAAAGTCAAGGTTATCGTTGAGGAC
>MGMT01000028.1 GCA_001796525.1 Chloroflexi bacterium RBG_13_51_52
AGTCCGCAGACGTCGTCGGTATCTTCGATAAAGCCTATAAAGACTATGTTTTCGATAATCAAACCAAACCAATATCGATTACCCAAGTCCTGGAAATAATGGAGCGCGGCTTTGAGATTGTCTCTTTTTCCAAGCATTTTAATTTCGTCGGTATCGGGCTGGCATGGATTGTCAGCAGCGAGGACAACATCAACCGGTGGCTCAAGCATTCCAGCCAACACAGCCAGGGCGTGGAATGGTACAAGCAGAAAGTCGGCGCGGAAACCCTGACCAATCCCGCTATCAAAGCGGAAATGCAGGAATATTTAAAAGAGCTGAAAGCAAGAAGGGATATCTTTGTCCGGGGTCTCCGGGAACTGGGTCTTAAAGTAGAGGTACCTGCCGCGACGCCCTACCTGTGGATAAAGGTGCCGGAAGGCTTCGACGATGAAGACTTCGTCCTGAATATACTGATAAACAAAGCACATGTCGCATTAATGCCCGGCTCCTATTTCGGCGAGAGCGGGCGGGGCTATATGAGGGCGACCCTGTTCCTCTCTATCCCGGAAATAGAGGAAGCCCTCGACCGCATACGCAAAGTCAAATCCTGGTGATGAATCGGGTAAGTTTTTGGACGGTATACTCAATATCAATAAACCCCCCGGCAAGACGTCTTTCGTCGTGGTGGCGACGGTAAAACGCCTGACCGGCGATCGCCGCGCCGGACATGCCGGAACGCTCGACCCGGACGCTACCGGTGTGCTGCCGGTCTGCCTGGGGCAGGGAACGCGCATCGTCGAATTCCTCATGGATACCACGAAAACCTACCGCGCCGCAATCGAACTCGGTAAAGCTACAGAAACCTATGACGGCAGCGGAAAAATTATCTATCAAGGAGATGCTTCAGGCATCGATATCGACAAGGTGGAACAGGCGCTGGAGCGGTTCCGGGGCGATATCGAGCAGACTCCACCGATGTACAGCGCCCTTAAGCATAAAGGTCAGCCGCTTTATGAACTTGCCCGGGCAGGCGTTAATATCGAAAGGAAGAGCCGGGCGGTAAAAATATATCGGCTGGAGCTGGTTGATTGGCAGCCGCCATTAGTCACATTGGAGATAGAATGCAGCAAGGGCACCTATGTGCGGTCGCTGGCTAACGACTTCGGGGAGGCGTTGGGCTGCGGGGCTTATCTCAAAGACCTGACGCGCACCCGCTGCGGCATCTTAGATATCGTTGATGCCGTCTCCCTACCACAACTGGAGGAATCGGTAAAGCTTGGCGACTGGTACAAGTATCTCCACCCTATCGACAGCGTGCTCCAGGATTTCAGTAAAATAGTCATCAATGAAGTCGGTGAGCAGGCGATGAGGACCGGAAGTTTGATAAGCCCGGAATATGTCGATAGCCGGGATATCAAGGAAAATTCACACCATAGATATTGCCGCGCCTATTCCCGGGACGGACGTTTCCTGGGTATGCTCCAGCCCGTCCCCGATAGAGAAGCCTGGCAGCCGAAAAAGGTCTTTATTTGAACAGGATTGAGAAATAATGAAACTGGTCTATGAAGACGAGCATGGAGCTTATCGGGGAGTCCGAACGGAGTTCCTCAAGAAGTTTGTACTTAAAGAAAGCAACCCTAACTTCGAGGTGTATGATGCGCGGGATAATAACAATCGCTTTATCGCGGCAAAATGTTCCCGCATCCCTGATGACGAGGACCTGGCGGCGGGAAGATATGGGATAGATTTCAACAGGGCCAAGCCGACGTTTCAGGAAGCCCTTCGGTATAAAGTCGTACTGCCCCGTGCGTTGGAAAGCCTGCAGTGGATTAGCAATATGGCTTTTGCGGCAGCTACCAGACAGGAATATAACCGGAAATCCTCAGTCTGGGAAAGCTTTTACTCTTATATCTGGGGCTCCGAACTGAAAATAATTTGGGTTACGCCGCATTCCGGCGATGTAACCAGACCGCCCGATGATTTATTGCCTTATCCGAAAACACATATCGACTCTTTCACGGCTGGAGTCGCGGCTTTATGTGCTTTTAATAATAACAACAAAGCTGCAAAAAGGGTCATGATAGCTATCCACAGCCCCAATCTTTTTCTTACCACTTTCGATATAGGGGATTTCGGTATCGTTAACGAGAAGGAACTGACTATCGCAGCTAAAAAGTTGGAGAGGAAATACCATGAAAGAGCCCAGATTCTGGCTGACGAATTAAAACAGACTTTTTCTTTTGAGGCTATGAGATGGCTCAAGTATATATATAAAACGAGAGGAACACTTGACCCAAAGAGACTAAACCGTGTCTCCACGGCAGACAGGCGACGCGTGGAGCAGATAGTTAAAGAACTAAAATTGTACGGACAGGAAATAGGAGAATTCAAAAAGGAAAAGTTTAATAAGGCTATTCGCAACCTAAAGGAAACGGAAGTGCCGGTGATTACATGTAATTACTTGTTTCCATCCAGGCACGTTAGCAGGCTTCTGAAGGTATCTGAAAATATAGGCCAGGGCCTGCTGCATTCCGCGCTTAATATCGAATGCTCAAAAGTATATCTTGCCAGGGAGCCGGAATTGATATCCGATATCGTTTTAGATATCAAAAAAGAGCTTTTCGATGAGTAATCAGGGTCTAAAAGATATTTATGTCAACTATCAAAGTGCAATCTTGACAGCTTGCTCTTAAAGAGAGTATAGTGCATCGGATGCCTGTTGAAGCTGTCAGGCCATCCGTTTCAAGCGTAGGGTCATCTCTAAAGAAAGGGGTTGTAATAAAATAAATGGGGAAAATAAACGTGGCAATTATCGGCGTGGGCAACTGCGCCTCTTCCCTGGTTCAGGGTGTATATTATTATAAAAACGCCAAGGACGATGAAAAAGTACCGGGTCTCATGCACGTCTACCTGGGCGGCTACCATATCAGCGATATCAACTTTGTAGCCGCCTTTGATGTTGACAAGAACAAGGTAGGTAAAGACCTGGCGCAGGCTATTTACGCCAAACCCAACAACACCTATAAATTCTGCGATGTGCCTTTAACCGGCGTGAAAGTAAGCCGGGGCATGACGCATGACGGACTGGGCAAGTACCTCTCCGAGATAATCCAGAAAGCCCCGCCCCCTACCGTCGACATCGTCAAGATGCTCAAGGAGACCAAAACGGATGTCGTTTTGAACTACCTGCCCGTCGGCAGCGAAATGGCGACCAAATGGTATGTCGAGCAGGTGCTGCAGGCCGGCTGCGGCTTTGTCAATTGCATCCCGGTCTTTATCGCCAGCCGGAAGGACTGGGCAGCACGTTTCGCCGACCATGGACTGCCAGTCATCGGCGACGACATTAAATCGCAGGTCGGCGCCACCATCGTCCACCGCGTACTTACCAAGCTGTTCGTCGACCGCGGCGTGAAAATGGAGAAGACCTACCAGTTGAACTTCGGCGGCAATACCGATTTCCTCAACATGCTGGAAAGGGAGCGCCTTGAGTCCAAGAAAATATCCAAAACCGGCGCCGTCACCTCACAGTTGCCCTATAAAATAGACCCCGACGATATCCATGTCGGACCCAGCGATTATGTACCCTTCCTGCTGGACCGCAAGTTCTGCCACATCAGGATGGAAGGCAGGACTTTCGGCGATGTCCCGCTGCTGATCGAAGCCAAGCTGGAGGTCTGGGACAGTCCCAACTCCGCCGGCGTCGTCATCGACGCCATAAGGTGCTGCAAGCTCGCTATGGACCGCGGTCTGAAGGGGGCATTAACCGCGCCGTCTTCTTACTTCATGAAAACCCCACCAGTGCAATACAGCGACTCCGAAGCCCGCGATAAGGTCGAGGAGTTTATCGCCGCTAATGCAGCGTCAACCAAAAAGAAGCCCGCTAAAAAACGGGGGGCTAAATAAACCGGCATGAAAATTGCCCTGGTTTCCCCTTATGACTTCGCTTCACCGGGCGGCGTGGTCAGCCATATATCGTGCCTGGAGCAGCAGTTTACCCGCCTGGGCCATGATGTAAAAATTATCGCCCCGGCTTCTAAGGCTGTTTACACCAACGGCGACCGTTTCATTCGCATCGGCACGCCGCGCCCTATCCCGGTCAGCGGCTCTATCGCCCGCATTACCATATCCCTCCGACTGGAAAGCAAGATCAACGAGGTATTTGAGCGCGAGAAGTTCGATATCTGCCACCTGCACGAGCCTTTGATGCCTACTCTCTGCACCACCGTCCTGCGCTTGAAGAAATCGCCGATGGTGGGCACCTTCCACGCCTCCGGTGGCAAACCCTGGTACAACATGTTCTCGCCTATCGCCAAGTGGTATTTAAACCGCTGGTTCCGCAAGCTGGACGGGCGCGTTGCCGTCTCGCAGGTTGCCCTTTCCTATGTCAACAAATATTTCCCGGCCGATTACGAAATCATCCCCAACGGGGTCGATACCCAGCATTTCCACGAAAATGTATCGTCCTTTGATGATTTCAACGACGGGAAGACCAATATCCTTTTCGTGGGGCGGCTGGAAAAGCGGAAGGGGTTTGATTATCTCCTGGAAGCCTTCCGACTGCTCAAGTCAGAAGTGCCCGACTGTCGGCTCATACAGGTGGGACCGGGAGTACGCCTGCGCAAGAAATATGAAAAATATGTCCGCCAGTACGGGCTGCCGGACGTGAGTTTCAGAGGATATGCCGCCTACGGAGATTTGCCGAGATATTACAAGACCGCGGATATCGTCTGTTTTCCAGCCACGGGGCGCGAGAGCCAGGGTATCGTCCTGCTGGAAGCGATGGCGGTCGGCAAGCCTGTTATTGCTTCCGATATCGCCGGCTATTCCAGCGTCCTTACAGACGGCGTCGAGGGGAGCGCAGTGCCTCCCAAGGACGCGGGGAAACTAGCCGAAGCCATACTAAGACTAATCAAGAACAGGCAACTTCGGCAGAAGCTGGGCGAAAGGGGCATATCCAGGGCGCAGCAATTCGACTGGTCAATCATCGCCGATAGATTGCTGGATGTGTATAAGAACACTTTAGATAAACTTAAACAGTCCGCCGCAAAGCCGCAATAAAGAGCTAAAAGTCTTACATTATTTCAGGAAAATACCGATCAATGACGAAACTGGATTCAGTCCGCAAAGCTATCGCCGAACATATCACCGGACCGATTATCGGCATCCTTTCCAAGACACCGTTGACGCCAAACATTATCACCTGGACGGGATTGTGTATCACAATCATCGCCGGCGTACTGGTGGTTAGAGAGTATTTCATAGCGGCGGGGATTGTGGTGCTGGCAGCCGGACTGTTCGATATGCTCGACGGGGCGCTTGCCCGCGCTACCGGACAGACTACCCGCTTCGGGGCTATCCTCGATTCTACCCTCGACCGGCTTTCCGAAGCCATACTTTTGATAACCCTGCTGGCAGTTTTCGTAAAATACGGACAGGTAGCTGAAAGCATCCTATCGGCGGTTGCCCTGGTAGGTTCGCTGCTGGTCAGCTACATCCGCGCCAGGATGGAGGGGCTGGGTATCGAATGTAAAGCCGGACTCTTTACCCGTCCGGAGAGAGTCATTATTCTGGCGCTGGGGCTGCTTTTAAGCCGGTTCGATAATGCCCTGCTCATCGCCCTGGCAGTCATCACCTTTTTCAGCTGGGTTACGGTCATCGAACGCATGGTCTACGCCTGGCGTCAGACAAAGTCCTGATATTAAACGTAAAATTCTTTCATTTTGATTATAAATTATATAGACAAGGCATGCCCGTGATGGTAGAATGTATGGGTTTTGCTCAAGGAGGTAAGAAATGCCGGTTGTAGCTGTTATCGGAGCCCAATGGGGAGATGAAGGAAAAGGGAAAATCGTGGACATGCTGTCGGAAAAAGCGAAGTACGTGGTGCGGTTTTCCGGCGGCGATAACGCCGGTCACACGGTGGTCAATCCCCACGGGGAATTCAAGCTGCGCCTCACGCCGTCAGGTATTTTTTATAAAGAAACTACTTCCGTTATCGGGAACGGCGTTGTCGTCAACCCCGCCGTACTGAACAAAGAAATTGATGACCTTAACGCGCGCGGCATCGATACATCCAGGCTCCTCATCAGCGACCGCGCCCATCTCATTATGCCCTACCATATCGTTATCGAGGGTCTGGAAGAGGAAGCCCTCGGCGGAAAAGCTATCGGCACCACCCGCAAGGGTATCGGGCCGGCGTACGCCGATAAGGTAGCCCGGACGGGCATCCGGGCCGGCGACCTCCTCGATAAGGAGGTATTGCGGGAAAGACTTGCCACCGCGCTGGAAAATAAAAACAAAATACTGACCAAGATTTATGGAGCGGATGCCCTATCATTTGACGATATTTACACGCAATATTGCCAGTACGCCGACCGATGGGCGCCGTGCATTTGCGATACATCGGCCGTACTGGCTGAAGCTATTGCCCGTAATGAACCGGTACTACTGGAAGGCGCGCAGGGCACTTTACTCGACCCCGATTACGGGACCTATCCGTATACCACATCTTCCTCGCCCATGGCCGCCGGTGCTTGCCTGGGAGCCGGGATAGCCCCCAACAAACTTACCCATACGCTGGGTGTCTTTAAAGCTTATCAGACCAGGGTAGGCGCCGGTCCGATGCCCACCGAGTTGAATGACGAGACCGGAAACGCCATCCGAGAACTGGCACAGGAATACGGCACGGTCAGCGGCCGACCCCGCCGCTGCGGCTGGTTCGATGCCGTCGCTGCTCGTCTTACCGCCCGGGTCAACGGCTTTAACAGCCTGGCAATCACGCGCCTCGATGTGCTCGATAAGCTGCCCCGACTTAGAATATGCACCGGCTATAAGGTTGACGGGCAGGTTATCGATAATTTCCCGGCCAGTACCACCACCCTGGTGAAATGCCAGCCGGTCTATGAAGACCTGCCGGGCTGGCAAAAAACCACCGGCAAGACCCGCGTCTTCAACGATCTCCCCGTTAAAGCCCAGAAGTACATTAAACGACTGGAAGAATTAGTCGGCTGCCCGGTCTCCCATATCTCGATAGGCCAGCGCCGTGAGGAGACCATCGTCAGAAAGTCGGTCTTCTAATCCGGATATTCTGAAATGGCGATTATCAGAGCGGCAACAGAGCAAGACATTCCCCGCCTGCTGGAGCTGTACCGCCAGCTTTCTTTCAATCCCGGCGATTATAAGGCTCCCCCGCTTAAAGATTGCCGACGTGTCTTGAGCGATATGTCTAAAGTCCCCGGCTACAGCCTGCTGGTGGCGGAGGAAGACGGTAAAGTGGTGGGCACGACAGTGATGTCTATTTTGCCAGGGATGGCGCACGGCACCTCGCCGTTTGCGGTGGTGGAGTACATGGTGGTCGATGAACAATGGCGCAGTCGGGGTATCGGCACACTTTTAATGGAGTACTGCATAACCCACGCTAAAGAGGCCGGCTGCTACAAGATAATGTTAACCAGCGATAACCGGCGGGAGCGGGCGCATAAGTTTTACCAGAGGTCAGGCTTTGAGGAATCTGCCCTTGGGTTCAGACATTATTTCTAGTATCGTGTTATATTTACGCTTGTCTTTTTTTAACGAGTCTCTCACAGCTTCATTCACAAGATCCGATACCGATTTTGAGACGGCAATAGCTTTCAGCCGCAGGGCTTTGTGCAAATCATCATCTAGATAGATAGTGGTTCTTTTGGCAGGGGTAGTCATCATAGCACCTCCATGAACAATGACACTATAACATTATAGCGTTATGACGTCAAAATGCCACTTGAATAAAGACATAATTTTTTGATTCATTATTTAAAGATGGCAAGATGCCGCTTATATTTTTCGCCTTCAATGGGGGATAAATGTTATAATTCAGGTATATGGATATCCTCGACGAGCTTAATCCCGCCCAGCGACAAGCCGTGGAAGCTATCAACGGGCCCGTGCTGATACTGGCCGGACCCGGCAGCGGCAAGACCCGCGTCATTACCCACCGCGTCGCCTATCTAATCAGAGTGGTCGGCGTGAACCCGCGGCAAATCATGGCCGTCACGTTCACCAACAAAGCTGCGCGGGAGATGGAAGAACGACTAAACAAGCTCGTGAGCGCCTCGGTGAAAGACCTTACGCTGGGGACTTTTCACGCCATCTGCGCCCGTATCTTGAGGCAGGACGGCAAAGCTATCGGCATCGACAGCAAGTTCGTGATTTACGACGACGACGACCAGATAAGCCTGATCAAGCGGAGTCTGCAGGACTTAACGCTCGACCCCAAGCAGTTCGCCCCAAGAGCTTTACAGTCGGTCATCTCCAGCGCCAAGAGCCAGATGCAGGAGCCATCCGACCTGCACGGCAAGAGCTACTTCGAGGAGGTGACGCGGCGCGTCTACGAACGCTACCAGCAGCTGCTCACCGACAGCTCGGCGCTGGACTTCGACGACCTTTTATTAAAGACGGTGCTGCTTTTCCGGCAAAAAAAGGACATTCTAAAAAAGTATCAGGCGCGCTACATGCACATCCAGGTGGACGAGTTCCAGGACACCAACCTGGTGCAGTACGAGCTGGTAAAGCAACTGGCGGGCAAATACCGCAACATCTGCGTGGTCGGCGACCCCGACCAGTCGATATATTCCTGGCGGTCGGCGGACATCCGCAATATACTAAACTTCGAGAAGGACTTCCCCGACGCGCGGGTGGTGCTTCTCGAGCAGAACTACCGCTCCACGCAGCTTATTCTCGACGCCGCTTCGCACGTCATCTCCGCTAACCGGCAGCGTAAGCCCAAGGAACTCTGGACGGAGAACGAAAAGGGACTGCCCCCCAACGTTATCGAGACCTACTCCGCCGAGGAAGAAGCCCAGTGGGTGGTCAACGAAATCGACAAGCTGGTGCGGAGCGGCGAGGTAAAGTCGGGCGACTGCGCGGTGATGTACCGCACCAACGCCCAGTCGAGGGCGCTGGAAGAGGCTTTTATCCGCTACGGCATGCCCTACAAGCTGGTGGCCGGCACCCGCTTCTACGAAAGGCGCGAGGTCAAGGACATCATCGCCTACCTCCGGCTCGTCCAGAACCCACTTGATACCGTCAGCCTGATGCGCGTTATCAACGTCCCCCAGCGCGGCATCGGCGAGCGCAGCCTGGACGAGCTAACCCACTGGTCGCAGTCGCAGGGCGTCAACGCTTATAAAGCCCTACAGCTTCTAGCGGAGTCGAAGGAGTCCGACGCGGAACTTCCTTTCAGCGCGCGGACGGTCAAGGTGCTGGCCGGCTTCGCCGTGATGATAGAGGACTATATCGAGCAGAGCAAAGAGCTTGACGTCGTGAAGCTCTTCGACCTCGTGGTCGATAAATCGGGCTACAAACACTATATTACGGGACTCGTCGACGGCGAGGAGCGGTGGGAGAACGTCATGGAGCTGCGCGCCGTGGCGCAGGACTATAAGGACCTACCCCCGGAAGAGGGACTGACCGCTTTCCTCGAAGGCGTGGCGCTGGTGTCGGACGTCGACGACCTCGATGAAAAGGTGGACACCGTCACCCTCATCACCCTCCACCAGGCCAAGGGACTGGAGTTCCCCATTGTATTCATCATCGGCATGGAGGAAGGCATCCTGCCGCATTATAAGAGCATCGACGACCCCGCCCAGCTGGAGGAAGAGCGACGCCTTTGCTACGTGGGCATTACCAGGGCGAAGAAGAAGGTGTACCTGGTGCGGGCGTTCCGACGCCACCTGATGGGCTCCAGCGCGGTGAACAAGCCGTCGCGCTTCCTGCTGGACATACCTGCCGACCTCATAGCCCGGGGCGGGGTGACCGGCAAGCAAGACGAGTGGTCGGCGGCCGGCATCGACGCCACGGAAAAAGCCATAGAACCACGGGAAGACCTCCCGGTATTTAAAGCCGGCGACCACGTTAAGCACGACCAGTTCGGGGAGGGGGTGGTGGTGAACTACCACAAGGTGAAGAACGACGCCGAGG
>MGMT01000029.1 GCA_001796525.1 Chloroflexi bacterium RBG_13_51_52
TAAAACAGAGGTCGAGGATATTAAAAAACTCTGTCAGCAGGGTAAAATCGGCTGCGTGGCATGCAAGAAAAACGCCGCCAATGTCATCAATGCCTTTCTCAACCCGATACGTGAAAAAAGGGCGGAATATGAAGCCAAGCCGGGAATTATGAAAAACGCGCTACGAACAGGCAACGAAAGGACTCTTAAAGAAAGCCATAGTACAATGAGCCTGGTACGTGACGCAATGCACTTTAACTATAAGGATTTACTCAATGGTAAAAAATACATGGCCTGATAGCAGCGGGTACTACGGAAAGTACGGCGGGAAGTTCGTGCCGGAAACATTGATGTCGGCGCTAAGCGAACTGGAGAGCGCCTATGCCGAAGCCCTCGCCGACGCCGAATTCCAGCAACAGTTCAACCAGCTATGCAAAGACTATATAGGGCGGCCAACACCGCTTTATTACGCGGTACAGCTAACGGCAAAGTCGGGCGGGGCAACCATCCTGCTAAAGCGGGAAGACCTGGCGCATACCGGAGCACACAAGATAAATAACGCGCTGGGGCAGGGACTGCTAGCAAAGCGCATGGGCAAGACGAGGATTATCGCCGAGACGGGGGCGGGGCAGCACGGTGTCGCGGTAGCGACCGTCTGCGCCATGCTGGGACTGGAATGCATCGTTTACATGGGTGAGGAAGATATCAAGAGACAGGCGCCTAATGTCACCCGGATGGAACTGACGGGAGCCGAGGTGAGACCGGTAACATCGGGGAGCAAAACGCTCAAGGACGCAATCAACGAGGCGATACGCGACTGGGTAAGCAACGTAAGAACCACCCATTACCTGCTGGGTTCGGTGGTGGGGCCGCACCCCTACCCGATGATAGTGCGCGACTTCCAGTCGATTATCGGTAGAGAAAGTAAAGAGCAGGTATTAGCAGTATATAAACGCCTGCCGGACTACCTGGTGGCATGCGTTGGCGGGGGAAGTAACAGCATCGGGCTTTTCCATCCTTTTTACGATGACAAAGACGTAAAATTCATCGGGGTGGAGGCGGGGGGCGAAGGACTAGAGAGCGGCAAACATTCAGCTACATTAGCAACGGGAAAAGCAGGCGTATTGCACGGCACGAAATCGTACCTCATGGAAGACGAGCACGGGCAGATAAAAGAGACGCACAGTATAGCACCGGGGCTGGACTACCCAGGGGTGGGGCCGGAGCACAGCTTTTATAAAGACAGCGGAAGGGCAACCTACGTGACAGTCGACGATAAACAAGCGCTGGAGGGATTCAGACTGCTATGCGACACCGAGGGCATCATCCCGGCGCTGGAATCAGCCCACGCTATTTATTATGCCGCTAAAATGGCCAAAGGACTGGGACAAGAAATATTAATTATCGTTAATTTATCGGGGCGGGGGGATAAGGACTTGGATATCGTGACGAAAGCCCTGGGGATGGGGAAATGAGCCGAATCGATGATATTTTTCAACCGGGCTACAAGGCATTAATAGCCTTCGTGACAGCGGGCTATCCCAACTATAAAGCCACGGCCAAGATAGCCGTAGCGTTGGCGGAATGCGGCTGTGATATCATCGAGCTGGGGATACCGTTTTCCGACCCGCTGGCGGACGGGGCGACGATACAGAAAGCCAGCTACCAAGCCCTGCAACAAGGCATAACACCGGAAGCCTGTTTAAAAATAGCGGCAGATATCAGGAAGAAAATCAAGACACCGTTGATTTTTATGACCTATTACAATCCGGTGCTCAATTACGGGCTGAAGGATTTCTGCAAGAGCTGCGTTAAAGCCGGCATCAACGGACTGATAGTACCAGACCTGCCGCCGGAAGAGGGACTGGAACTAGAGACAATAACGCGAAAGAGCAAGCTCGACCTGATATATCTGCTGGCGCCGACGAGCACGGAAAACAGAATCAACATCGTGGCTTCAAGTTCACGGGGATTTATTTACCTGGTCTCACTGGCCGGGGTTACCGGCACGAGGAACGAACTATCGCCAGAACTGCAAAGCTTTGTCAAAAGGGTTAGAGAAAAAACTACCCTGCCATTATGCGTGGGTTTCGGGATATCCACAGTAGAGCACGCCAAACAGGCAGCAGCTTTAGCCGACGGTGTTATCATCGGCAGCCGGCTGATACAGCTGATAGAAGAGGACGCTAAGCTTATCTCAATAAAGTCTTTCGTCACGAGCATACGCCAGGCTTTAGATACGCAGAAAAACACCGGGGGCTATTAATTTGGTAGTGCCCTACCGTTTAATATATAATAGTGACTTGTAAGGAGGGAAAATGGAAAAATCAAAATACATTTTAGAAGAAAAGCAAATGCCAACCCGCTGGTATAACATCCAGGCGGACCTGCCACAACCGCTGCCACCGTATCTGCATCCGGGCACCAAGCAACCCATCGGGCCAGCCGACCTGGCACCACTATTCGCCATGGAGTTGATTAAGCAGGAAGTCAGCCAGGAAAGGTATATCGATATTCCAGAGGAGGTGCAGGAGATATACCACCTGTGGAGGCCGACCATACTGCACCGGGCGTACCGGCTGGAAAAAGCCCTGGATACACCTGCCAAGATTTACTACAAATACGAGGGGACCAGTCCGCCCGGGAGCCACAAACCCAACACAGCCGTAGCCCAAGCATATTACAACAAAAAGGAAGGCATCAAACGCATCACAACCGAAACAGGAGCCGGTCAGTGGGGAAGCTCGCTGGCGTTTGCCTGCAATCTTTACGGGCTGGAATGCAAGGTATACATGGTCAAGGTTAGTTATAACCAGAAACCTTACCGGCGCATCATGATGGAGACCTGGGGCGCCAAATGTGTACCGAGTCCAAGCCCGGACACAAAAGCAGGACGCGACATGCTGGCTAAAGACCCGGAATGCCCGGGCAGCCTGGGACTCGCCATCAGCGAAGCCGTCGAGGATGCGGCTATGCGCGAAGACACTCATTACTCGCTGGGCAGCGTGCTCAACCACGTACTGATGCACCAGACTATCATCGGGCAGGAAGCCATGAAGCAGATGGAAATGGCGGGGCACTACCCGGACATTATCATCGGCTGCGTTGGCGGAGGTTCGAACTTCGCCGGCATGTTCCTGCCTTTCGCCAAGGATAAAATAAGCGGCAAAAAGAAGAACCTGCGTATCATCAACGTCGAGCCGGAGAGCTGCCCGACCCTCACCAAGGGTCTTTACGCTTATGATTTCGGCGACGTTGCCGGCATGGCACCTATCGCCAAGATGTTCACGCTGGGCCACACGTTCATGCCGCCACCCGTGCACGCGGGCGGGCTACGCTACCACGGCATGGCGCCACTCATCTGCTACCTGCACAAGCTCGGGTTCGTCGAAGCCCAGGCTGTACCGCAGCTCAAGACTTTCGAGGCAGGGATTACTTTCGCCCGCACCGAGGGCATCATCAGCGCGCCGGAGACCAACCACGCCATTCGCGTCGTCATCGACGAAGCGCTGAAGTGCAAGCAGTCCGGAGAGTCCAAGGTCATCCTGTTCAACCACAGCGGCCACGGTCACTTCGACATGGGCGCATACGAGGCATACCTTAGCGGCAAACTGCAGGACTATGCCTACCCCGAAGATATGGTAAAGGAAGCGCTGAAATCGCTGCCCGAAGTACCAGCCGAATTTAAATAGAACGAGATTCAGTCAAAGCAACAAGTCCCCTTCTCTTGATAAGGAGAGGGGGACTTGTTTTTTCAAGAAAATATCAAGATACAAGATATGCCGATTTCATGCGGCATCCCGTATGAGTTACGGAATCGTGACAATGACCAAAATAAAACTCAAAAATCAATAAATAAAAATCAGAGACACAGAAAAAAGATAAAAAATGTGGGAGCGGATATAGAGAAGATTCCTCCACCCAGATATCCTTCACTATGCTTCAGGATGACAGATGAGACAGGGAGAATATTTTCACAATATCTTAACAATTTATCGGTATGATATAATTAAAACATAAGGAAAGAGTCTATGAAAAACCAAAAATTAAGCATTTTTTTATTATCTTTTATTATCATTGTAACACTGGGAGTAACGTTCCTGGCGGGCTGTGTAACCATCACGCAGAGTCCAGATAGTCCAACGAATGCCGCTACCCCGATAAGCTCTACATGGACCCCGCCAGCGAGCAGCGGAACAACCACGCAACTGCCGAGCATCGCCGATGTAGTAGCAATGGTAAAACCATCGGTAGTAGCCATCAACACCGAAGTAACTTCTTACGACTTTTTCAACCGACCTTACACCCAGCAAGGCGCCGGTTCCGGCTGGATAATCGATGAAAACGGGATTATCGTGACTAACAACCATGTAGTAGAAGGAGCCAAGACTATTACGGTCACGACCGATAACGGCGATACCTATGACGCCGATATCAGTTCCGTATCCACCGACGCCCTGAACGACCTGGCAATAATCAAGATAGACGCTAAGAATCTGCCTGCCTTAAGGATAGGCAGCGCCGTCGATATGCGCATCGGCGACTGGGTAGTAGCCATCGGGAACGCGCTGGGGCAGGGAACGAGAGCTACCGAAGGAATTGTAAGCCGACAGGGGGTATCATTACCGGTAGACCAGAACCAGACGCTTTACGACCTTATCGAGACGAGCGCCGCCATTAACCCGGGCAACAGCGGCGGCCCACTGGTTAACCTTGCAGGAGAAGTAATCGGCATCACGAGCGCGAAAATCGCCAGTGTAGGCGTCGAGGGCATGGGATACGCCATCAGCATCGACACCGCCATGCCGATTATCCAGGAACTGGTAACCAAAGGATACGTGACGCGGCCGTGGCTAGGGGTGGGGCTTTATACCGTCGACCAGAATGCAATCAGTCAATTAGACCTTAAAGTTGATACAGGCGTGCTGATAACACAGGTAGTTGTCAACAGCCCAGCGGACAAAGCCGGCCTCGAGCAATGGGATGTAATCGTCAGCCTTAATGGTATAGAAGTAACCAATATAGAAGAACTGACTGAGGTTATACACGCAGCAACAATAGGCGAGACGATAGAGTTAAAATACTGGCGCGGCGACACGGAATACACGACCAGTATTACACCAATCGAAAGCCCAAGACCGTAAGCTAGACAGCTTTCTTGACACCCAGCGACAGCCTGCAGCCGCTTATCCTGTGTTCTTCCTGTAAATCCACATCAGCGGGGATGCCTTCTTCAATATCATCAGCTAGTGTTTCCTGCCGGATGTAGTCGGAAAAAGCCGATATCGTCTGCACAAAAGAGGCATCTCCCTCAAAATACATAACGATACGGTCGGCAATTTCATAGCCGGCGGTGCGGCGCATCGTCTGCAAACGATGGACGATTTCACGGGCAATACCCTCGGCTTCCAGCTCAATGGTGATTTTTGTCGATACAGCCACGCTGCTGCCCGTCTCGCTGACAACTACGCAGTTCGTCACTTCAAGACCAGCGACATTTTCCAAGGTATCCGTCTTTAGTTCTTTGACGTTCAGTTCTTCCAGGATGAGGGGGGCAACTCTTTCCAGGGCGCGATCTTCAAAATCAGAAGAGACACCGACATAAACGGTCTCCAGGGGCTGACGGATTTTTATACCAGCTTTACTGCGCGCCGCCCTACCCATACTGCAGACTTTCATCGCCAGACGGTTGTCATCAGCCAGCTGCTTATCGATTTTAGAAGCATCCGCCACAGGAAAATCAGCCAGATGTATGCTTTCCGGAGCGTCGGGAGAGACCGAGCGCACCAGGTTTTGATAAAGCTCCTCCGCCAGGAAGGGGGTAAAGGGAGCTAACAATTCAGCTAAAGTGACCAGGCAATGATAAAGGGTATTGTAAGCAGAGAGCTTATCAGCATCATTTTCACTTTTCCAAAAGCGGCGGCGACTGCGCCGGACGTACCAGTTGGACAAGCCATCCACAAAGGTCTCGATTTTCCGGCCGGCATCGGTGGGATTATAGTCGGACAGAGAGGCATCAACATCAGCGACAAGCTGGTTAAGCTCGGAGAGAACCCATTTATCCAGCTCGGCTTCGGGAGGCGGGAACGGGCCAGACTGCGGTCGATATTTATCAATATTGGCGTACATGACGAAAAATGAGTAGACGTTCCAGAGCGTCGAGAGAAGCCGGCGCGACACTTCGTCCACCTGTTTGATATCAAACTTGCGGGGAATACCAGGAGGAGAGGAAGTATACAGATACCAGCGTAGAGCGTCCGCGCCATCTTTTTTTATCACTTCATCAGGCCAAGAAACATTACCCTTGCTCTTGGACATCTTCTCGCCCCTGGCATCCAGGATAAGCTCAAGGCAGATACAATTCTTGAAAGTTATGCGGCCAAAGAGGAGTGTAGAGATAGCATGGAGGCTGTAGAACCAGCCACGGGTCTGGTCGATAGCCTCACTAATAAAGTCAGCCTGCCCGGTCTCATTATCGAACAAATCTTTGTTTTCAAAGGGATAATGGTTCTGGGCGAAGGGCATGGAGCCGGAATCAAACCAGCAGTCGATAACCTCGGGGGCACGCTGCATCTTGCCCTCGCATTTAGAGCAATTAAAGGTGATAATATCGACATAGGGGCGGTGGAGGTCCAAAGGCTCATTCAGACCACTCAAGCCCGGCTTATTTTTAAGTTCGTCGACGCTGCCGACACACTCGAAAGCGCCGCACTTTTCACAGCGCCAGACAGGCAGAGGGGAACCCCAGTAACGTTCGCGAGCGAAAGCCCAATCGACGTTATTTTCCAGCCAGTTGCC
>MGMT01000030.1:0-2379 GCA_001796525.1 Chloroflexi bacterium RBG_13_51_52
GGTTATGAGCCCGACGAGCTACCACTGCTCTACCCCGCGTTGAGATACAGTTTTAAGTATATGCTTTTAAGGCAAGGGTGTCAAGCGTGGGGTTGGAGAAAAAGCCCCACCCCGAGATTCTTCGCAAGCTTGGATTATCAAGACGTTTATTGGGTTTTTAAAGCCTGCTCGCGTTTGCGGTGGTCTTCGATAAAGCGCCGGGCAAACCTGTCACGCCCGAGTACTAGGTCGGTAGCGAGAATGGCAGGTCTGACCTTTGCGGCATCTGTAATTAAAGCGGTGGCACCGGCGGCAATCACCGCGGACGCCCAGGCATTATTGATGATAGCGCGGTCCGGCATGCCGAAGGAGATATTGCTGGCGCCCATCGTCATATTAACGCCAAGCTCTTCTCTAATGCGCCGGATCGCCTCCAGGACATCAAGCCCCGATTTCGCTTCGGCGCCGATGGCGAAGGTCAGGACATCGATAACGATATTCTCGCGGGGGACGCCGGCTTTTTCCGCCCTCTCCACAATCTTGTGGGCGATGGCAATACGGCGCTCGGCGTTCTTGGGGATGCCTTCATCATCCTGCACCAGGCCGATAACAGCGCAACCGTACTCTTTAACGATGGGCAGGACCCGTTTAAGCGAATGCTCCTCGCCGCTGACGGAGTTAATGAGAGGCTTGCCCTTATAAACCTTTAAAGCAGCCTCGATAGCGGCGGTGTTGGGGCTATCGAGGCACATGGGGGCATCGACGGCTTCCTGAACGATTTTCACCGCTTTGGGCAGCAGTTCGACATCGTTAACGCCGGGCGCGTTGACATTGCAGTCGATGATATCCGCGCCGGCAGCCACCTGGTCGATGGCTTCCTTGCGGACTATATCAAGGTCGCCGGCTTTCAAAGCCTCGGTCAGCTTTTTGCGTCCGGTAGGATTGATACGCTCGCCGATGATAACCGTCGGCCGATCGATAGAGATAATAACTTCTTTTTTGTCGCTAGATACTATTGTGTCCATGACTATTTTCTCCTGTATTTATTTATATACACCGTATTCTCTGGCCGCTGTCATCATAGCCCGCAGATTGTCAGGGTTTCCCTCATTCATACCGGCGGCGCCGGTTAAAATATAGCCGCCGCCCGGGGCGCATGTCTCGATGAGCTTGCGGCAGTACTCCTTTACATCAGCAGGGGTCTTGGTATACATCACCGAAGCCGGCACATTGCCGGCGATGCAGGCGGAATCGCCGAGGACTTTTTTCGCCCGCGCCATATCGATATCCTCAAAGCTCCATAACATCGAGCTTTTAGGGAGGTCTTTAATAACCTCAAGGCGCGCGCCGTAACGTCCCTCGGCGAAGGGGAAAGGCACCAGACCTTCCTCAATCATACCCACGAGAACGCGGCGGAAAGAAGGCCAGTAAAAGGTCTCAAACTGCCTGGGGGACATAAAGCTCTCGTCGCCCTTGTGGAGGGGCATAAAGCAAAGCGGGCAGCCGGTGATATCAGCCATCGCCACCGAACCCTTTATCGTGTTGGGGACAATCATATCCATAGCTTCATGGATTTTCTCCGGCTGGCGGTACATATCCATCACCATGCCCTGCGTACCGCGCAGCATATCGGCGATATTATCAAAAGGAGCCCCGCCCATACCGCCGCCGCGGAGATTGGGGATACCGGCAGCAAGCGATGCCATGTTAACTTCGCCAACGACCTTCTGCCACTTGAGGACTTCTTTGCCGGCCTCAATCATCTTCTTGAAAGCCGCTTCGACATCCGGGGAAGCCAAAGATGCGTAGAACATCAAAGGTACGCCCATCATGCCGTTCATCTGCGGCAGCTTTTTAAACGGCTCGAAAGCACCGACGACACGCGGCAGGAGGAACCTCCACCAGAAATCGGCAGGGTTGCCGAGGAGGGCGGGATACTCATCCGGCTTCATGTACTCTTTTTCCACGTACTGGTATAAAGAAGCGTTGTCCGGCAAGCCGTGGCCGGGCCACTTGTGAAGCCGGTGGTCGGTGATATCCAGCGCTTTGCCGGGAAAAACAAGGCCTGGACCGGTATAGCTGTCCATATCGAACTCGTCGATGAACTTGAGATAGGCTTGCTTCAACTTATCGTAATCGTACATTACCGTTTTGAGGTCATAGCCGGCGTAATAGGCGGGGAAAAAGCCGGAGGGCAGCATGCAGGGCACGCGGTCAGGCTCCTCCAGCTTGATAGCCTTGATAAAACGGGTAGTCCGCTCTTTATAGAGTTTTTCCGCTTCCCTGTTCCTGAATTTGATATTCGGAGAAAGCCAGCGTTTAAAGCGTTCTTCTCGCTTTTCCTGCCAGGTTAGTGTTTGCCAGTTTTCTATACCTTCCATACAATGACTTTCCCCCTTT
>MGMT01000030.1:2446-5860 GCA_001796525.1 Chloroflexi bacterium RBG_13_51_52
CAGATCATCGAGCCTTTAGGCATGTCCTGAATATTTTCGAGTCGGGGGATATAATCACCTTCAGCGAAAGGCATGGGAACGAGACCTTCGTTAATCATACCCGTCATGACTTTTTTAAAGGTGGGCCAGTAGAAAGTCTCGAACTGCTTGGGGGACATGAACCCCTTTTCGCCCTTGTGCAGGGGCATCATAATGATGGGTGACATGGACATATTAGCGGTGTTAATCGCTTCTTCAATAGCGATGGGGACAAGCCTTTCCATGGCTTCGTGGATTTTCTCCGGCTGGCGATACATATCCATAAAGATACCGATAGTGCCGCGGAGCATATCGGTCAGCATATCGAAAGGAGCCCCGGAAAACCCGCCGCTGAAACCGGGATAACCGGCTTCGATAGCAGTGCGGGAGACTTCAAAGAGACACTTCTGCCATTTCATAATTTCCTCGCCGGCTTTGAACATCTTTTTATAAGCCTCCTGAATAGCAGGGTCGGCCAAGCGCGCCAGATAGAAAACAGGTATGCCGACAAACGCTGTCAGATGGGGGAGGTTAGCCAGGGCGGCATAGGCGCCAGCCTGGCGGGGCATGAATGTGCGCAGCCAGAAATCCGAGGGGTCGTTGATGAGCTTGTCATACTCGTCCTTTTTCATGTATTCGCCCTCGACGAACTGGTAGGAGGGAACATCATCGGCGAGGCCGTCGCCGGGCCACTTATGCAATTTATGGTCGATGATTTCCAGCGCTTTTGCCGGCAGGACGAGCCCGGGCCCGCCGAACGTATCCATATCACCGAAATCGTACATGAACTTCAGCCAGGCATCCCGCTGTTTTTCGTAGTCGTACATGACGGTCTTAAGGTCATAGCCGGCGTAATAAGCCGGGAAATAGCCCACCGGCAGATTACAGGGAACGCGGTCCGGCTCCTCCAGTTTGATGGTCTTGATAAATCGGGTTACCCTTTGCTTATAAAGTTTTTCAGCTTCCTTGTTCTTGAATTTTACACCGGGAGCATCGAGCCATTTTTTGAACCTGGCTGCCTGTTTCTGCGCCGGAGTCAATTCCTTCCAGTTATCGACACCTTGCATATTTGCCTCCGCTGGAGTTTATTAGCTACTTATAATAACCGTATTCTTCAACCGATTCCTGCATGGCGCGCAGGTTATCCGCGTTGCCGTTATCGACGCTGGCGCCGCCGGAAAGGATATAGCCGCCGCCGGGCGCGCAGTCCTCGATAAGCCTGCGGCAGGCTTCTTTAACCTGTTTTGTGGTGCCGGTAATCATTAGCGAGGTGGGCACGTTGCCGACGATGCAGGAGGTGTTGCCCAGTATTTTCTTCGCCTCTTTCATGTCCGTCTTGTCAAAGTACCAGACCACGCTGCTCTTAGGCATATCCGCTATATACTTAAGACGGTGGTTATAAGCCCCCTCGGCGAAGGGGTAAGGCACCAGCCCTTCGTTAATCTGGGTAAGAAGAAGCTTTTTATAAGAGGGCCAGTAGAATTTCTCGAACTGGGCATCGGACATGAAAGTATCATCGCCCTTGTGTAAAGGCATCGCTACGATAGGACAATCGGAGAAAGAAGCCATGCGGAAAGACATATCAATCAGCTGCGGGGTGATGTAGTCGATATATTCCAGGATTTTATCCGGCTGGCGGAACATATCTATAGCCGTGCCGCGAGTGCCGCGGAGTCCATCGGCTAGGGCATCGAAAGGAGCGATAGTCATGCCTCCGCCGCGTATGTTGGGGAACCCCTCCGAAAGGACTGTCTGGCTTATCTCGCCGACCGTCTTGAGCCATTCTGTAAAATCATCGGCAACGTCCATTAAGGTCTGGAAGACCTTACGCATCTCGGGGTCGGCCATCATAGCGACCCAGCCCATGCCGCCCCCGCCCATACCCATGCCGCCCATGCCTAAAAACCTCTCGAAGGGTTTGAAGAGGCCGGCGGTGCGGGGCAGCTGGACGCGGAGGGAATAGCCGGTGGGGTCTTTCATGAGGGCATCGTATTCATCAGCCTTCATATACTCGCCTTCAACGAACTGGTAATACCAGGAGTCGAACGGCAGGCCGTGACCGGGCCATTTTTGTGTTAGCTGGTCTATAGCGTCCAGGACTCTGCCGGGCATGACGAGGCCGGGTCCGCTGAACTCATCCATATCTGGGAAGTCGCGCATGAAGGTAAGCCAGGCGCGGCGCAGCTCTTTATAGTCGTACATGACGGTGTGGAAGTTCACGCCGATATAAGCGGCGGGGAAATAGCCGATAGGCAGGGAACAGGGCACCCTGTCCGGCTCCTCCATCTTGATAGCCTTGATAAAGCGAGCGACTCTGGTCTTATATTTATTTTCCGCTTCTTTATTCTTAAATTTTATATTTTTCGGGGAGAGCCAGCGTTTAAAGCGCTCCTCGCGCTTTTCCTGCCAGGTCATTTCTTCCCATTTCTTGGTAGTACCTTCCATCAATGACTTCCCCCCTTTAATATTTGCCGTACTCTTTAGCGGCATCCATCATAGCGCGGAGGTTTTCCGGCTTTGCCATGTCAAAAGTGGAGCCGCCGGTGAGGATATAGCCGCCGCCGGGAGCGCAGGTCTCGATGAGTTTTCTACAGTATTCCTTCATCTCTCTGGCAGTGCCGGTGTAGGCGATGGAAACAGGCACGTTGCCGGCGATGCAGGATACTTTACCTACAATCTTCTTGGCGTTGGCCATATTGGTCTGGTCGAACATCCAGACGACGGCGGACTTGGGCATATCGGAGATATACTCGAGACGGTGGTTATAGGCGCCTTCCGCCACCGGGAAAGGCACCAGTCCGTCTTCCACCATGCCGAGGAGGAGCCGTCGGAAAGTAGGCCAGTAGAAGGTCTCGAACTGCTTATCGGACATAAAGGTATCATCGCCCTTATGCAGGGGCATCATCACCACGGGGCAGTCAGCCATGTCCGACATGGCAATAGCGCCGGATATAAGCTGGGGCAGGACGAACTCCATACCCTCGTGGATTTTATCGGGCTGGCGGAACATGTCCATGACGATGCCCTGCGTGCCGCGCAGGTTATCGGCAAAAACATCGAAAGGGGCTACCGCCATGCCGCCGCGGAACACCGGAAAGCCTTTAGCGTTGGCGGCCCGGGTGGTCTCCATGGTGATTTTGCCCCAGGCGGGAAGATGCTTGCTGGCTTTCCAGATAGCTTTAAAGAGTTTCTGGAAGCGGGGGTCAAGACACATCATCATGAGGCGCTGGGGAAGCCCCTGGTAGGATGAAAACGAAGGGACATCGGCGAAAGGCTCGAAGACGCCCATGGTGCGCGGTAACAATTTACGCAACTGGAAATCGAAGGGGTCCTTCATAAAGAGGTCGTATTCATCGGCTTTCATGTAAACGCCCTCGACGTACTGGTAGGAATGGG
>MGMT01000030.1:5876-6035 GCA_001796525.1 Chloroflexi bacterium RBG_13_51_52
CACGCGGTCCCCCATTTCCATCTTGGCGGCTCTGGCAAGGCGGGTAGCGCGCGCTTTATAGTCTTTTTCTGCCTGCTTGCTGACGAAGGGAATGCCCTCGCCACTTATCCATTTGTTAAGGCGGAGTTCGCGTTTTTGCTGCCAGGTCAGCTCCGCCCA
>MGMT01000031.1 GCA_001796525.1 Chloroflexi bacterium RBG_13_51_52
AATGGCGCATTCGTCTAGCGGCCTAGGACGCGTCCCTCTCAAGGACGAGATCACGGGTTCGAATCCCGTATGCGCTACCAATTCCTTCTCTTAGAATATCAGCAGGAACAGCCAGTAGATGCCGACATTTATAATCGTAAGCGGGACGCCGATTCTCACGAATTCAAAAAAAGTTAAGGTGGAGCCGCCTTTCTTTTCAGCATTCTGGATGATGATGACGTTGCTGGCCGCGCCCAGAATCGTTAGATTGCCGGCGATAGTGCTGCCGGCCGCCAGAGCCATCATGCCCCCGATTGAAGCGCCAGCATGATTTAGCATCGGCAGGTACAGCGCAACCAGCGGGACGTTGGAGAGCAACTGGCTCAAGACAACGCTTACCCCCATAATCATCCCCGTGGAGGTCAGGTCTACGTTGGTGGCTTCAATAGCGGACTGGAAGTAGCCGGAGTCCCAGACACTCCGCATCAACACGAACATCGCCGCAAAGAAGACCAACGTCGACCAGTCGAGTCGTTTCAATATTCCGGGACGCATGGGCAGATACAGGAAAATCGGCAATGCGGCGACGAGGGCGATATAGGTCAATTTAAAATCGATATCAATTCCCACCAGCACGATGACAATCCTGGTAATAATCAGGACGCCCAACAATATCAGCGAGGTTCTTGAAAGAAATGCCAGCCTGACGTCCTTGATTTCTTCCGAAGCGTGTTCTAGAGGTCTACCGTCAAAATGCTTGCGGTAAAACAGCCGCAATAGCAAATAAGCAATGAACAGGTTCACAAGCGTGGGAACCAGCAGGTATTTCCAGAAAGTGATAAAGGGATTGGGCACATCACTGTTGAGGGCTATCAGCAGATTCTGGGGATTGCCTATCGGGCTCATGACACTGCCTATAGTCACGGCAAAAGCGAGTGAAAGCAGCAGAATTTTCGGCTGCGTGTTGGTCTTACTCGCCAGCGAAAGCACAACGGGAGTGCCGACAATCGCCAGGGTATCATTCATGAGCAGCGCCGAGAGAAGTCCCATACCGAAGAGAATAAAGAGCACAAGGCTATGTAACGAGTGTGCTCTCCGGAACATTTTAGAAGCAAGATGTCCGAGATAGCCGCTTTCTTCCAGGGCTTGCCCGATGGTGAAGACACCGAACAGAAAGAGCATGACATCCGCATTTATAGCCTGCAAAGCTTTGCCCGGGGTTATCTGACCGGATACCAGGACTACCAGCGCCCCCAACAGCATTATCTGCCAGATACGGAATCTGACATTGCCGACCTGCCGGACGGCGATAAGAACAAAGACAACGCCGAGAGTAATCAGTGAGATCATAAAAGGTAACCGCTCATACGGCAGCGAATATTCATATAATTAAGACAGTCAACAATATACCCGGTCAGGTTATCGCGAATACGTCCCCGACCACAGTCCGGTCATAAAGCTACGGGCGTTAACGCCGAGCACGCGTGTATCATAGCCGCCTTCCTGGACTACAAGAGTAGGCAGGTGAAGCGAACCAATCATTGTCCCCATCGCTTCGAAGTCGTCCGCTTCCAGCGCCCAGCTTCCGGTGGGGTCTTCCCTGGCGGTATCCAGCCCGAAGGGAACAACCAGATACCGCGGGCGGTGCTTTGATACGCGCATTAACGCGTCTTTGAGTTTGTGGAAGTAAGTCTCGACGTCGATATTTTCCGGCAACGGAATGTTGATATTAAATCCCCTGCCCTCGCCTCTTCCTTTTTCACCGATAAAACCGCTGAAATACGGATAGGCGAAGCTGGGATGGCCGTGAATGGATACGGTCAAAACATCGGCGCGCTCGTAAAATATTTCCTGCTGTCCGTTGCCGTGGTGATAGTCCACATCCAGCATAGCCACTTTGCCGTATTTACTTAAAAAGTTAGCCGCCACCGCCGCCGAATTGAAGTAACAAAAACCGCCATAGGCCGCCACCTCGGCATGATGACCGGGCGGCCGCACCAGAGCATAAGCCAGGCGATATCCTTCAAGCAGCTGCTTGGCGGCAGTGATTGCACAATCCACAGCCCTCTTGGCAGCCAGATAGGCGTTGCTGGTGAGAGGGGTGAAGGTATCGATACAGTAATAGCCAGCGCGCATCGGTAGGTCCTTGGGAGGCCTGGCCCGGTTGCGTATCGGGAAGACGTAGGGATAAATAGACTCTTTAGGGTCTAATTTACTACAGACCTTCCACAAATACTCAACGAAGCCGGAATCATGGACTTCTTTAATATGTCTTTCCGAATAATGCCGGGGAGATACCCTCTGGAAGAGGTCGGTCTTATTCAGCTCTTCCAGTATAGCTTTTATCCTAACCGGAGACTCGACATAGCCCCGCTCCCGAACATGATGAATGTCATGACGGTCGTTGACGACCAGCCTGATACGCCGGTCCGCGCGTACGGCGCGGGTGACGGGCACCGGCGGCTTTTTAATATACCTCGGTTTACGTAACTGTACCGGGTCGTCTTCGAAGGATTCGACCACCATTTCAACGTATTCCGTTGGACAGACGCCCTTGTATTTCCTTTCGAGAATAGCGCGGACGATATCGCGGGCGACATCACGCGGCAGTTTGAAATCCAGTCCCAAGTCATCGTAAACAAGGTAAGGCGGGTTTTTACCGCCCGGTTTTAGAGGGGTCTCATAGGCGGTATTGATAACAGGGCGCGCGCCGTATCTTTCATAAAAACGCAGGCGCGCGATGTTCTGTTTGCGTAATACAGGCTCGGGGCTTAACCGGGGGTCATCGGGCAGACATTCCATGAAAATACCGATAGTCTCCAGGTCAAGGGCTTCCTCACGGACTCTTTCATAAAGGGCTCCGCCGATACCGCCGCCCGTCTTCCGCAGCGCCGCCGAAATATAATCGAGGTAGCAGAAGTGTAAAGTTGGCTCATGAAACAAAAGCGCAAACCCGTCCATGTGCCCCCTCAAGCCCTCAGCGACGAACAAGATAGACCGGAAACGGTATTTCATGGGGTCACGGAGCTGCTCCGGCAGCTTATTGATATCTTTCTTGGGCACCAGCGGGAACTGGTCACGTAAAATTTCCTGCACCCGGGCTATGGCATTCTGGTTGGCCGGGGTAATATCGTCATATACTCTTCTAATGCGGAACATACAAAAAAATCACCTATCCAATATGTATTTTATCCCGTTCCGCCGATGATGCCAAGCGATTTCAGTCCGCCGATAATCATGCTGACGGCGATAGCAGCCAGCAGCAGGCTGAACACTCGTGAGATAGCGGTAAGCCCGCCCTGCCCCATGAACCTGGCGATTCTCTGGCTTAAAAAGAAGATTATCCAGGTGATGAGCATATTAAGAACGAATGATATTAAGACCATATAGAGGGGAAATCTACCAGCCAAAAGCAGCAAGGTGGCGATTGTCGCGGGGCCAACGGTCAGAGGGGTGCCGATAGGCACCACCGCTACCATCTCTTCTTTGACGACCATAACCATGTGACCGGTAATCATATACCTTATGGAAAGCACCATCAGGACAATACCTCCAGCGATGGAGAATTCCTCTACGGCTATGCCCATCACATTCAAGATAAACTGTCCCACGAAAAGGAATACCAGACCGACTACCGTTGCGGTCAGGACGGCATAATTGACCACTCTACGCTGCTGGTGTCGGTCCATGTCCCGACCCACTGAAATAAGGAAAGGCAGATTGCCGAAGGCATCGATAACGATGAAAAGAGGTACGAACGTCATCACGAAGTCATGCCACTGGTCAGCCATAATGTGTCATCCCCTCCTGATATAAAACCCTTCCACCCTTATTATAGCTTCTTTTGCAGGATAAGTTTATCGTCCCCGGGCATATAGAAATCAGGGATACGGGCAACCTCTTTAAAACCACGGGCAAGGTGAAACCGCCGTGTATTTTCGTATAAAGGCGTTGAAGACGTCTCGATAAAAGCTATCCTGCCGCGGGCTTGCTTTATCGCCGCTTCCGCCGCTTCCCAAAGGGCTTTGCCGATGCCTTTTCCCCGCCTGGCTGGGTCAACGGCTATCCAGTAAATATCCCAGGTGCCGATGGTGCAGGGCGTCTCGCCGTAGCAGATATACCCGGCAACCTCGCCATCATCCTCGGCTATTTGAATGATATAGCCCGACTTTTCGCCGTCGGCGAGATATAAGTCGATAAGCTCTTTGGCAACGGTTACCTCAATGGGTTTAAATTCGGGCGTGTTTTTTAATATCCGCAGCAGCGCCGGTTTGTCTCTGGCCGCCATCGGGCGGACTTTCACAGTCATCTTTATCCTTCTCCAGCGTGAGATTTAAAATACTCTCGATGAATTCCGCGTAGCTCATGCCGGCAGCGCGGGACTGGCGGGCGGCACCGGTGCCGGGGGAAATATCCGGGTTCGGGTTAACTTCGATAATATTCAGATTCTCCTCTTCATCCATGCGCATGTCCATGCGCGCGTAACCGCTACCCACTAGCAATTTAAAAGCAGACCTGGCGGTATCCGCAATATATTCGCTTCCCGGCGCGCTTACTTTAGCCGGACAGACAACCCTGGTCCCTTTGAAATAAGGGCTTTTTGTCTCCCACTTAGCGGCGAAAGTCAATATACGGGGCAAATCCAGCGCTAATGAATAGACTATTTCAGATACCGGTAAAACCACGCACTCCGTATTGCCCATGACAGTGGCATTGAACTCACGGCCACTGATAAACTGTTCGACGAGAGCACCGCTTTTGTAAGACTCCGTTACAGAACGCACCTGTCTCTCTAAAGAGAAGAAGTCCGTTACCAGGCTGTCGGCGGTTATACCGTGGCTGGCATCCTCGGCGCGGGGCTTGACAATACAGGGAAACCCGAGTCGAAACGTGTGCAGATTATTGGGGTTGAGGAGCTGAAAATCTGGCGCAGGAATACCGGATTCCTTGAGTACCGCTTTAATCCTGGTTTTATCCAGAGCCTGCCTTAAGACCGGGGGCTGACAGCCGGTATATTTAATCCCCAGCTCCGCTAAAGCTTCAGGCACCAGCGCTTCCGTTTCAGGTTCACCGGGGAAGCCTTCGAAAAGGTTGAAAACAACATCCACAGCAAGGGCGGCAAGTTTTTTCCTAGCTTCCTCGAATGGAGGCGCCAGAGGCAATAGAGATACATCGTGTCCCAGTTCACGTAAGGCTTTGTCCACGGCATTAACGGCATCGAGCACTCCCAGCACCGCTTTTTCTTCATGGGCGCTATCATAGCGCGAGGGGTGGGGCGCGTTATATACGATGGCTATGCGTTGACGCATTGCGGATACCTCTCAAGGGCGGCATCAAGCACGGCGCCGATAACCTCTTCATGTGTCCGACCCAGCTTGAGAGCCATAATTATCAAATCGCTGTAACTACCCAGTCCGGGCAGCGGATTAATTTCTATAAAGTAAGGCGTCCCGTCCCGTCCGATGCGGAAATCCACGCGGGAAAAATCGCGGCAGTCCAGCGCCTTAAAAGCCTTGAGACTGTATTGCTCCAGTTTATCCAGAACAGGCGCGGGAAGCTGAACGGGCGATTCGTATTCGACCAAGTTAAGATAATCACGCTTAACTTCGATGGAATAAACGAAATGCTTTTCTTTCCTTTTCGGTAATATACGCATCATACCTACCAGCCCGGGAGGCGAGTTACCGATAATGCCAACCGTCACTTCATCGCCAGTGATAAACTCTTCAACCATGACCGGCTGATGATAGTTATCAAGAATTTTCGCTGCTTCATCTTCAGCCTGCGGTATGTTTTCAACCAGGGAGGTAAGACGGATGCCCTTGCTGGAACCTTCATAAGCCGGTTTGATGATAGCTGGAAAGGGGAAACCCTGCCAGTCTATCTGCCCGAACTCCAATTCGTCTTCAAGGAGCAGCCACCGGGGGGTGGGGATACCTGCTGCGGTGACCAGTTGCTTAGTGATAGGTTTATCCAGGCACACCGCCAGACAAAGCGGGTCCGAGCCGGTATAGGGTATATTCAGCATCTCTAAAACGGAAGGGACCTGCGCCTCGCGGCTGCGATAGTTGCCCCTGCCCTCGCAGATGTTGAAAACAATGTCTACCTTCTCACGCTCGATTTTATCGAGGAATTCAGCACCGCCGCCCAGCTTAACGACATCGTGTCCCTTTTTCTCAAGGGCGCGAGTTATCGCCTCGACGGTTTCCGGCGAGTCATATTCTTCAAAGGCATCGTCAACATCGTGATGCCCTGTAACAGTCGTTTTAAGATCGTATGATAATCCGATCCGCATTAGCCTCTCCTTTGACTTTAACGGGTAGATCGGCATCCGCCAGCAGACTTTCCACGACTCCGCTTACTGGTGGTGCGGCAACGGCTTCTTCCTTACGTTCCAGCGAACCGGGGTTGCGATAACGGAACACCTTACCTTCATAGTTTTTCAGAAGCAGCTCGCTCTCGCTCATCGAAAGCACGTAGTTAGGCTGCAGGGGCACTTTACCGCCGCCCTGGACAAGATCAACGACAAAATTGGGCACGGCGAGTCCAGAGGTATGCCCGCGCATTCCTTCGATAATCTTTATACCTGCATCGACAGAAGTACGCAGATGCTCCGTACCCTGCACTTCATCACACTGGAACAGATAGTAAGGGCGTACCTTGGCTTTTAACAAACTCTGACAGAGTCTGGTCTGTATTTCCACGTTATCGTTGATGCCGCGCAAGAGTACCGTCTGGTTATTCACCGGCACACCGGCCCGCAACAGGTGGTCGCAGGCAGCTGCGGCTTCCGGGGTTACCTCGTTCGGGTGGTTGAAATGGGTATTAAGCCATATCGGGCCGTACCTGGATAGCATGTTGCAGAGCTCGGCATCAATACGCTGCGGCAACACGACAGGGAACCTGGTGCCGATGCGTATTATTTCAATATGCTTTATCGCTCTTATCTTCGAGATGATAGTTTCCAGAGTGCCGGTAGACAGCGTCAGTGGGTCGCCGCCGGAGAGGATAACATCCCTGATATCGGTATTACGGCGCAGGTAGTCCAACATCGTCTCTATCTCGGAATCAGTACGCGTCCAAGCGCCGTGTCGCCACTCTCTTTTACGCGTGCAGTGTCGGCAGAGCATGGGGCAGATATCCGTCAGCACCATCAACACCCTGTCCGGATATCGGTGCACCAGGCCGGGAACCACGGAGTCTTCCTTTTCCGCCAGCGGGTCTTCCAACCCGAGGGAACTCATGGTGATTTCTTTAATGCAGGGCACCGCCTGTTTCCTGATGGGGTCGTTCGGGTCATCCGGATTTATAAGTGATAAATAGTAGGGGGTAATTGAAAGAGGATAGCGCTTGATTACGGAACTGATCTGCGTCTGCTCTTCGTTTGATAGAGGTACCAGCTTTACAAGCTGCTCTAAAGTGGTAATCCTGTTACGGAATTGCCATTTCCAGTCTTTCCAGGAACTGTCCGGTACATTCCAGAAAAATCTGTATCTACCGGTGGCTGTGTTACTAGGAGGCTCTTCCTCGCTATTTTTAACTAATAGACTTTTACCGGGAGGTTCTTCGGGTTCGCTGCTTGTGCAAATAACGGTTGTAACTTTCTCGGTTGTGTGGCTGGGTTGACTTTTCGGAGCCACCGATGATGTTTTCACTTTTTGTTTCTCAACACTCCTTTAAATATTATTTATAAACCTATTGTGTTAACTAAAATTTCCTGTTATAATATACAGGAATAAATATTCCTAAATATAATTATACAACTATGGTGAAAATTGTCAATAGTGTTTTAGGGTCATTTAATAAAAGGAAAAAAATATTTTAGCATTTTCTGTCAAGGAGGTATTAACATGCCGGGATGGAAATTTTTAACCAATCATGCCCTGGTGTTATGCCTCATCGCCCAGCAGCCGCGCATTACGGCGCGGGAAATATCCGCCGCCGTCGGCATCACGGAAAAAGCGACCCGCAATATCATTAACGACCTTGAAATAGACGGCTATGTCACCAAGAAAAGAGAAGGGCGGCGTATCCGCTACTGGGTCGACCCCGACCTGCCGTTGAGGAGTGAAACGCAGCAGGATAAAGCTATCGGCGACCTGCTGGAGACTCTCGGCTGGAAAAGACGCGGCAGCCAGGTGAAAAAAGCGGTTGCCGTCTAACAGAAGAAGGAGTTACCTTTAACTAAATTTACACTTCAACATAAATACTCTAGATTTCTTCTAAAAGTACGCTTTATAGCGTACTTTTTGTTTTATCAATAAAACCAACCCTAAAGATTTCACGGTGGACATCGATTTGTTATATAATGATACCTGCAAATTCATTTAAGTAATTACAGGAGGTAATCATGGACCTGGGTTTGAAGGGTAAAGTAGCATTGGTAACCGGCGCCGGCAGCCAGATAGGCTTCGGCAAACAGATTGCCTTGCTCCTGGCTAAAGAAGGCTGCGATGCCGTGGCCGTTACCGATATCAATCTCGACGATGCCAAACTAACGATGGAAGAAATTAAAAAAATCGGCAAGAAGTCTATCGCGGTCAAGGCGGACATCACCAACCCGGCCGATGTTGCCATTCTGATAAAGAAAGTCGTAGATGAGTATAAAAGAATAGACGTCCTGTGTAATGTTGCCGGTGGTATTGCCAGCCGCGTACCCTATGACCAGGGCAAGCCGGAAGACTGGGATAAAGATATCCGCCTCAACCTCTACAGTATCATGCTCACATGCCAGTCCGTACTCCCCAATATGAGGGAAAAGAAGGCCGGCGCTATCGTTAATATCGGCTCGGGTAGCACGCGCATGTACAGCCACGGCACGGGAAACACGTATGCCATATCCAAAGCCGGAGTCGATACCTTTACAAAACAGCTCGCTTTTAACGAAGCCAAGAACGGCATACGCTGCAACTGCGTCGCCCCCGGCCCCGCCCCCACCAATTTCATTCCGGGCCCGGACAAACAGGCGATGGTAAATATGCTGGCCAAAACGATCCCCATGGGCAGAGGCGCTACCCAGACAGATATCGCTAATGCCACTATCTTCTTCGCGTCTGACCTTTCCAGCTATGTCACAGGCGCGGTACTTCATGTTTCCGGCGGGTCGGTACTGGACTAAAAAAGGTTTTGTTTTTTATTCTCATAATAAAGAGGAGGGAAAATGGACCTCGGTTTTAAGGGAAAAATAGCGCTTGTAACCGGCGCCGGCAGCCAGGTGGGCTTCGGGAAAGAGACAGCGCTCCTTCTCGCTAAAGAAGGGTGTGAAGCCGTCGCCGTCACCGATGTAAATCTGGAGGATGTAAAGAAAACGGCTGAAGCGGTAAAGAAACTCGGCTGTAAATCTATAGCCATCGGGGCGGACATCACCAAAAAAACCGAAGTAGACGCCATGGTCAAGAGGGCCGTGGATGAGTATGGAAAAATAGATATTCTCTGCAATGTTGCCGGGGCTATCCTGCACAAGGATTACGTCCCTCTAGACGAGCAGAAATATGAAACCTGGTCAAAGCAGATAGACCTCAACCTTTTCGGCACCATGTATGTCACACGGGCTGTTATTCCCCATATGAGAAAGCAGAAACACGGCGCTATAGTGAATATAGGTTCCGGCAGCACCCACCAGTACTCTATGGGCGTGGGGATGTACGCTATTTCCAAGTACGCCATCGACCTGTTTACCAAGCAGCTGGCTTACCAGGAAGGCAAGAATGGCATACGCTGCAACTGCATCGCTCCCGGCCCGGCGCCAACTAATTTCGGTGCGGTCTTGAGGGAAGGTGCACCACCTCCCCCTCCGGAACAGATGAAAAAAATGCGGGATGCAATGCTCGTGGCTTTCCCCCTGGGCAGAATGGGCACTGCGACGGATATAGCCAATATCACCGTCATCATGGCATCCGAAGCTACCAATTACATTACCGGGCAGGTAATTCAAGTATCCGGCGGAAATGTAATGTAAAGGGCAGTTTGCCGCTTAAATATACCGGAAGGATAGTACTTTTTTCTTGAGAAGCAGGGCTGTTTTGTATTGACTTTTGCCCTGTTGCATGTTAACATGAAGCCAGAAGTTCACGTAAGAACTTGAATAATGCTTCGGGAGGTGCTTTATGCGACTTCACGAGCTATTCGGAGTATGGCAGGTGGACAGTTGGGGCCCTACAACGTAGTGGGGCAAGCGGAAAGCGGGCTCGACTCGTAGTGTAAACTGGAGCCAGATCTGCAAAGCAGACGCTCCGTACGGTAAAATACCGAAAGTGAGTTGGGTCCGATACCAGAAAGATAAATCGGTGGGGGTTGCTTAAAGCAACCCCCACCCTTTTTTCAGGAGGGATTTATTGATTCTGGCTGGAAGTGCCAGGGTCGGTCAAGCCGGTTTTTTCCATGAGCGAACGGTAGAAACCGGCAATATCTTCGTCGTAGATTTGGCTCTCCGCCTGGATGAAAGGCATCGTTAATGCCTCGCGGTATATCTTTTCGATATCAGGCAACAGGCCGGTCAGGCTTTGGGTAACATTTTCAGATTCATCTTCATAAGTAGCGGTTTCAGCGAATGCGGGCAATACCGGCTTCACGCCGTACAGTATCAGGAAACAGATAACGACTCCGCAGATGAAGCTGATTGCCATTTTCATTTATATTCCCCAACCTTTGTAAGCAAGTAACATCGGATTACACTTTAATTCTGACACGGGAATATAAACGGTGATGTAAAGACTATAAATAATATATAAAGGACGGGTTAATTTTCTATAAAGAATCGCCGACCGACTCTTTCCTTGACATCATGGACGATTCAAACCTAAAATAGCGGCAGTAATACCCTGAAATTCACCGATCCCGAAAAAATATTCACGCGGGAGGCAGTATGGGTAAAAACATACGGATTGTGCCGGCTATCCTCACCAATGATTCAACCGAGCTAGAGAAGCTGGTGCGCCTGGCAGAGTCCTTTACCGACTTCGCCCAGATGGATATCATGGACGGTAAGTTTGTGCCGTCAAAAAGCGTCTCCTGTGAAGACATTGCTAAATTGAAAACGTCATTAAAATGGGAAGCGCACCTCATGGTGCTGCGCCCGGAGGACTGCCTCGAAGATTTTAAGCTAGCGGGGGCGCAGAAAATAGTTTTTCATTATGAAGCAACTCCATCACCGGAGAAAACGATAAAAGCTATCAGGAAACTGGGCATGCAGGTGGGACTGGCCGTAAACCCGGAGACCCCCAACAGTGCCGTCACCCCGCTGGTCAAACAAATAGACAGCGTGCTTTTTCTTTCCGTCAACCCGGGATTTTACGGCGCTAAATTCATCCCCGCAGTGCTGGATAAAATAGTTGACCTCCGTAAAAGAAACCCCGGGCTGGAGATCGGCATCGATGGGGGCATCAAGGAAAGCAATACCGCGCAGATAGCGCGTACCGGGGTCGATTTCATCTGTGTGGGCAGCGCCATATTCTTACAGCCCGACCCCGCCGCAAGTTATAAACGTCTTAAAGCGCTGGCAGCTTCTGCCTGACAAGCAAAAAACAAAGAGGTAATAACAATGTTTAAAGTTAAAGCAACGGTTATCGGCTTTGATAAGGACGAGCAGAAATACCCCTGCCATTTCCGCTATAAAATAGGCGATGAAATAGTTTATGACGGCGAGACGATTACCGGTCGCGTGTGCCCGTCCATGGCGCCGGTTTTCGGCAGAGCGTTCAACGACCTGCTGGCGTCGGGGGGACGGCATAAAGAGGGAGAAGCACCCGGTAGCTATTTCCCCTTCTGGCACTCTCCCTTGAGCGTTTACGACCCCACTTATAAGAAATACGACGGCGTGGGATTCCGCCCCACCCCGGCAAGGCCGGATGAAGACTATGAATTCGTCGCTGATGAAACGCTGTTTGATAATCCCCCCGGTGGTAAATACATCATCGGTAAAGGCACGAACAAACGGGAACTATCGCTGGTCTGCGGTGATAAACACACGCTAACGCGCTTTAAAGTGGAAGCTTTTGATTTAGCCGATAAAGGCGACAGCCTGCCCTATTACCGGAGAGAGATGTCTATTTTAAATAAGATTATTTTAAAACCGGGTATTGCTTTAAACAGGATACTCAACGAGTTTACCAAAGATGAAATAATCAATATTTATCCGATACTAGGACAGAAAATCATCGCGGTGCTGGTGGGTGAACTCGAGCTTATGGGGTATGTGGAGGTAAATAACGAAAAAGTTAACGCCACGGAAAAAGGGAAGGAAAAACTGGCGAGCTGTAAAAAGAGTCTGACTCCTCAAGAGAGACAAGCGTTGAAATTATAAACCGACAGCCTTGAGACCTGTTATTATTTATCCTGTCCCGGTTTCTCTTCAGAACCCCAGTCCAGCATTATCTGTTTGAGTTTCTGGGCAAGCCCGGGACTGGAACGCAGTCTTTGAATAAAAACGGGACAGCCTTCCAGCAGCGAGTTCTGCGCTGCCGTAGCCATGCTGGACAGCAGGTTTTGGGTTACGGGGTCGATTTGCTGCGGAACGTTCGCGCCGGGCGACGCCTGTTCCAGTTGACGCCTGATTTCTTCGGTGGTGAACTTCATTGGCACAACGCAGGCTTTATACCAGGGACATTCCTTGCACTGTACTATTCCGTAAGCCTCGTTGATAATATCATCCATTTTTCGTCGCCTTTTCGTTACTTCGTTATCAGGTTCAGTCTCTGTTCTATTTGAGCTTTGTCCCAGAAACCCCCTATCGTGACATTTCTTATTATACCATCTTTATCGATGAAAAAAGTGGCTGGAAGACCCCTTACATTATATTTATAGCCGACCTCTCCTGTTATGTCAAGTAACACGGTAAAGGAAAAACCATTTTCCTCCACGAATTGCCTTACGTCATCAGCGTTCTCTTGCGAGTTGACCACCAGTATCACCAGTCCTTCCTGTAACCATCCCGGGTCTTCATATATCTCCTGAAACAACGGCATCTCCGTGCGGCAGGGACCGCAATATGTAGCCCAGAAATTGAGCATAACCGGTTTTCCTCTCAAATCGCTTAAGGCAACCTCACCGCCATCGGTACTTTGCAATTGGAAATCCGGTGCGATGAGTTCTAGAGTATTACCATCCCCTATTTGGGAACCCGCACATCCGTTTAATAACAGAACGACAATCATTATCAGTGTTATCGCCATCGCAACTAATAGTCTCATAATCCTCCCTCATTGCTCATGTTGAGAGCGCGGAAATCCATACCAGTTTGTCCGTCAGTACCAATATCCCGACGGTAATCAGCAGCAGACCACTTATCAAATGAATCAGGTTAGCATACCGGTTAATACGTTTGAGCACGGGTCGAAGGGTATCGAAAGCTGCTCCGATAATAAGGAACGGTAAGCCCAACCCGAGTGAATATATCGCCAGTAAATAGGCGCCCTCCAGTGCCGTCGACCAGACCGAAGCCATCGTCAATATGCTACCCAATACCGGCCCGATACAGGCTGTCCAGCCCAATGAAAACGAGCCTCCGATGATAAAAGAACGCAGGTAATTCGTCGCCTTCCCCGCAACCGGCACCAGCCGCTTCTCATAGTTCAGCCACGGTACTTTCATTGCCAGCAGCATGAACCACCCGAAAGCTATCATAAGGCTTCCGGCAACCTTGCGCAGCAGGTTCATATCCGGAATTATCGCGTGTCCGGTAATCCCCGCGATTACTCCCAGAAATACAAAAATTATAGTGAACCCTATCACAAAGCTCAAAGAGTGCATGAACACAGCCAGCCGGAAACTCCTGCCTTCAAATATCCCAGGGCCGTAAAGGCTCGCAAGGTAAACCGGCACAATTGGCAAAACACAGGGAGATAAAAAGGACACCAATCCCGCGCCAAAGGCTATAAAAAAAGTAATATTTTCATCCACTAATATTATTGTATAATGCATTTATAAAATCTGCCACCGCCCATAATTAATACCGACGACTGGAATAACTTAAGTGCCTATAGACAAAAGGGACATTACATCATATAATCCTGTATGCGGGCTTTCCACCCGCAGGAAAAGCGAAGGGCACCGGGAATTGAGTATTACTCTGCCGCAAGGAGGAGGGAAATATGTCGCTTTATATTATGATGAGTTCTCTAACCGATGAAGGCCGGAAAACGGTCAAGTCAAATCCTCTGAGGATTAAAGAAGTCAACAAGGAAGTCGAGGCAATGGGGGTTAAAATCCTTGCCCAATACGTTACCCTGGGGCAGTATGACTTCATTAACGTCCTGGAAGCGCCAAACAATGAGATTGTTTCCAAGGTAGCGATAGAGCTGGGGTCGCGCGGCACTCTCCAAACCAATACCCTCGCCGCCCTGACGCTCGACGATTTTATAAAAGCACTCAAATAATAATGTCGGCATCTACGATACCGGTGCCCTTTGACCGCCCGGATGCCTAATCCGCTGCAACAACTGGAGGCTGATAATCAGACCCCTTAGCTTTACCCAGATATCCCTTTACCAGTCATGCCCCTGGTGCTATAAGCTACGATATATTGACGGGCTTAAACCCGGGGACAAATGGTATTTCAGTTTCGGCACGACCATGCACTCGTGCGTGGAGCATTTCTTTAAAGTACGCACGCCTCCCCCTCCTGCACTCGACGAACTAATGGAGTTTTACGAGCAGAACTGGCTTTCTCAAGGCTACGAATCACCGGAAGAGGAAGACAGGTACAAGGAATACGGGAAAGACATTTTAAAGCGTTTCCGGGAGATACATACTGCCGATTTCCGCCTGCCGATAGCACTGGAACGCAGCTTTTACCTGGATATCGAAGGGATAAAGCTGCGGGGATTCATCGACCGGGTAGACAAGCTAGACAGCGGCGGACTATCTATCATCGACTATAAGACGAACCAGGAGCTTTTTACCGTCGACTACCTAGAGAACGACCTCCAATTAACGATTTACCAGATGGCCGCAGAACAGACCTGGAATGTGCCGGTGGAAAAGCTGACGCTCTATCACTTGCGGTCGAATACCGCCTGCACTTGCTCCCCCCGGGAACAGTCTAAAATCGCCGCAGCCAAGCGACTGATACTGGATGTGGCTGAAAATATAAA
>MGMT01000032.1 GCA_001796525.1 Chloroflexi bacterium RBG_13_51_52
GCAATGCTATTTTCTCCGTAGAGGCTTTTACGCCTAATTTTTTTAGAGCATCTACGAGCGACCCTATCGGACGCCGGCTTAGGGACGGGCCACCAACCAGGCGGTGGTGCCCGGGAATAAGGGAACACACAGCCGTCATTATCCTCATAGTAGTCGCCGACTCCCCGCAGTCGAGATCGCCGGAGCCAACGCGGAACCTGCCCCCGGTGACCTTCAAAACATCACCATCTTTCCGGATAATCGTGCCCAACTGCATGAGGATATTGGCAGCGGCATTGGTATCACCGCTGACCAGTGGGTGAACAATCTGGCTTTCTCCGGCACTTAAAGCGGCGCATACCAGCGCCCGGATGGTCATGCTTTTAGAAGAAGGCACAGACACAGTCCCTCTAATAATACTTCTACCGATGGTAACTCTCATGGCCCTTTAGTTTCTCCAATATTTTATCCGCAACCGAATCAATATTAAGCCTGGACGTATTTACGGTAATATCCGCCGCCCGGTTATAAAAGGGCCGGCGAAATTCCAGTAGCTTTTTTATCTGCTGCTCGCGGTCGGCTACATTCAGCAAAGGTCGACCATCCATATCACGCGAAGTGCGCTTTAAAATAACCGAAGGCGAAGCCGATAGACATATTATAACGCTTTCTTTTTTCAAACGTTCAATATTTATTGTATTAAGAATACTACCACCGCCGCAAGCGATAACGACATCCTTTTTAGTAGCGATGTCCCGGACTGCCTCAATCTCCAGCTCACGAAAGCGAATTTCGCCGTCCTGACGGAATATCTCGGGGATAGACCTGCCGGCATTTTTCTCGATTACAGCGTCCAGTTCGATAAACTTTTTATCCAGCTTCCGGGCAAGCACTTTACCAACTGCCGTTTTGCCCGTCCCCATAAAGCCGATGAGGGCGATACTAGTCTTCATGTTTCTCCAACATTTTTACAGCTTCCTGCCGCATAAGTTCAACAGGAGCTTTTTGCCCCGTCCACTTTTCAAAAGCCAGCGCCCCCTGCCAGGCAAGCATATCAACACCGCCGATGGTTTTCGCACCAGCGGAAGCGGCTTCCTTCAGGAGTTTTGTTTGCAGGGGATTATAGACGATATCAAAAACCGCCGGGACTTTATTCAATAGCCCAGCCGGTACAAGGCTGGCATTATACGCTGGGGACATCCCGACGCTGGTGGCATTAACCAGAAGATTAGCACCGGGGAGTATATCAGTGATATGACCGAGTTCAAAGACCTTCACTTCTATATGGAGTTCATCGAGAATAAATTGGGCGATATTTTCCGCCCAGTCAAGCTCCTGCTGACGGTTGAGAATGGTAAGGCGAGCGCCTTTTTCCACCAGAATGTAAGAAATGGCATGGGAAGCACCGCCAGCACCAAGCACAACGACTTTTTTACCCTTGGGATCAATGCCGTGCTCCAGTAAAGCCAGAAGGAAACCCTCGGCATCGGTGTTATAGCCCCTCAATTCGCCGTTATTATTTACCACGGTATTGACGGCGCCGATTTTCTCCGCCAGGGGGTCGAGACTATCCAGCAATGGTATGACCGTGACCTTATGCGGTATGGTGACATTAAAGCCGGCAACATTCAGGGCTTTAAGACCGGCGACGGCTTGAGGCAGTTCTTCCGGCCTGACGCGGAAGGGAATATAAACGTAGTCCAGCCCCAGTTGTTGAAAGGCAGCATTATGCATCGCCGGCGACATAGTATGCTCAACGGGGTCGCCGATGAGGGCACAGATTTTAGTTTTTCCGGAGATTCCTTTATTTAACATTCCCGAGCATCCTGTAAATTTCCCTCAAATCCTTCACTGTAACCTGCCCTTCCGCAGATTCTTTCCCCTCCCCTACCGAGGCATAGGTTAAATAGCCGCCCACCAGCGGGCAAAGGACGCGGGACAACTGCCCGGCAGCGCCCATGGCGAAGGATATAATATTTGTCTCCGAGAAGTCGGCGATAAGCTGCAGGACAGCCAGATTATCGGCGAAGCTGCGGGCGGTGGTAACGACCTTACAGATTCCGGCGCCCGCCGCGAGCTGGTTGATAACTATCTGCCGCAGCCTATCCAAGGGCGGTGTTTCCTCGATATTATGGTAGGAAACCAGACATTCCGCCCTGCCTTTGATTTCATCGACTATTTTTTCAACGTCCGGGGTTGCCAGCTCAATATCAATAATGTCCGCGCCGAGTTCCACAGCATGGCGGAGCTCCTTGATTCTCGCCGCTTCCTTGCCTTCCCATCTTCCCCCCTCGTCAGCCCGGCGGTTGCAGGCTATCCAGGGCTTTTTAAGATGCGCCGCCACTTTCCGCCAGTCTTTCCCGATGAGGTCGATACGCACCTCAAAAAGGTCGACCAGCGGCTCGATGGCGTCCAAAGCATCAAGGTCGCTATTAACGACAGCCGCACATATTCTAGGCGGGTCTCCAGCCAAATAACACCTCCCCGATAAGTCCGATATCGACTTTATCGCTGACAAAGGCATTGCCGAGCGACTTTAACAAGACGAACATTATTTTATCATCACGGACCTTTTTATCATGTTTGATTAAATCGAGCAGCTTTTCTTTTTCATCGCGGTTCAACTCCGGCAATTTCACGGGCAGTCCCGCCTGTCCGATAACCGCTTCCAGCTTAATTGCTTCATCTTCATGGAGCATACCGAGACGCCGCGATATTTTAGCCGCCGCTATCATGCCGATGGCTACCGCCTGGCCGTGTTTAATTTTAAAATCCGTAACGGCTTCAACGGCATGGCCAACGGTATGGCCGTAATTCAATATTCTCCTTAAGTCGGACTCCTTTTCGTCGGCTTCGACGACCGACGCTTTAATGCGCACGTTTTTTTCAAGGATATTTCCCAGTACCGCGGGGTTTAAAGACATGGCGTTTTCTATATTTTCTCCGAGGAAATCGAGAAACCCCTTGTCTTTTATGGCAGCATGCTTTATCACTTCAGCCATACCGTTGGACATCTCTTCTCTGGGAAGCGTCTTGAGAGTATCCATATCGGCGACTACCATGCTCGGCTGATAGAACGCCCCGATCATATTTTTCAGGCTACCGTGGTCGACGGCCGTCTTGCCGCCGACGCTGCTATCAACCATCGCCAAAAGCGTAGTTGGCACCTGGACCAGGGGGACGCCGCGCATGTAGGTAGCGGCGATAAAACCGGCAAGGTCGCCGATGACGCCCCCACCCAGCGCCAGCACGGGAGACGTCCTTTCAATGAAAGCTTCGGCCATTTTCTGGTAAAGTCGACCAGCGTTTGCCAGGGTCTTTTGCTCCTCGCCCGGAGGCACTTCCAGAACGGTTACCGTAAAGCCGGCGTTAGACAGGCCACGCTCCAGAACATCGGCATTAAGTTCCCTGACACTGGTATCGGTGATAATAACAGCTTTGCCGGAGAAACCCATCTGCTTCAACCAGAGCCCAACGCGGGGCAGCAGACCGGACCCGATAGATATTTCATAGCTGTTTTGACCGAGTTCTACTTTTACTTTTATCATTTATGTAATTTTACCTTTACTTATTATGTATTGCAATAAGATGTATCAAATAAATAGATATAAATCAAGGTATTTTTACGTTAATTACAAATGAAGAATAAATTATTGGTTATTTTCTCTGTAAAGATGTTGACAGGAGGCATAAATATATGTTACATTTAATGTTTGGTACTTAGAATTCAGTAAAAGTAGATAGATTGAGCTGAAAAACCTCTCTCTATCACATTACAAGAATTCGCAATGGATGGGCTCAGGCTCATCCATTATAATTGTAAGGGGGGTTAGAAAAGAGATAATGCCAACGATTAATCAGCTAGTACGAAAAGGGCGTAAAAAGGCTATCGTCAAAGACAAAACGCCGGCACTCGGGTTTACCTACAACTCGTTGAAAAACAGAGTGTTGCGAGGCAAGAGTTCTCCGCAAAAGCGCGGCGTCTGCATCCAGGTAAAGACGACTACCCCCAAAAAACCCAATTCCGCCCTGCGCAAGATAGCCAAAGTGCGGCTGACCAATCACGTTGAGGTAACCGCGTATATACCCGGAGAAGGACACGAGCTGCAGGAGCACTCGGTAGTATTAATCCGCGGCGGGCGCGTACCGGACCTGCCCGGCGTACGCTACCACATCATCCGGGGAACAATGGACACCACCGGGGTGGCCAACCGAAAACAGGGCCGCAGCAAATACGGCGCTAAAAAGGGCAAGGGGAAGGCTGCCGAAGAAACCACTACTTAATTACGAGGAAATATTATGGCTAGAAGAGCTAGAACAGAAAAAAGAGAAATCATACCTGACGCAAAGTACCGCAGTATAACCGTATCGCGTTTGATAGTGAAAGTCATGGAACGCGGCAAGAAAAGAACCGCGGAAAACGTAGTTTACAACGCTTTAGAGAAGCTGGGACAGCAGGTCTCCAAAGACCCGGTAACCGCGCTGGAACAGGCGGTGAAAAATGCCACGCCGCTCCTCCAGGTTAAACCGAGGCGCGTCGGGGGCGCTACCTACCAGGTACCGATAGAAGTACAGCCCGACCGAGGACTTTTCCTCGCCCTTTCATGGCTGATACAGTCCGCCCGCGCCAGGAAGGGCAAGGCGATGCACGAAAAACTAGCCGACGAACTTGCCGAGGCTTTCCAGGGACAGGGGAATACAATCAAGAAACGAGAGGATACGCACAAAATGGCCGAGGCAAACCGTGCCTTTGCTCATTACAGGTGGTAAAGAATTTTAGTGATTAATAGCAGTGTTAAATTAAAGAACAATAAAATGGCAGCAGGAGAGACTAAAGTGTCCAGAGAATTTCCTCTGGAGGATATTCGAAACATAGGCATCATTGCCCATATCGATGCCGGAAAAACCACCGTCACCGAGAGGATACTTTATTACACCGGCAGGACTTATAAACTGGGCGAGGTGCACGAGGGCACTGCAGTTATGGACTGGATGGACCAGGAGCGGGAACGCGGGATTACGATTACGGCAGCCGCCACAACCTGCTACTGGCGCGAGCACCGAATCAACATTATAGATACCCCGGGACATGTGGATTTCACCGCCGAAGTCGAACGCAGTTTACGAGTTCTTGACGGCGGTGTAGTTGTTTTCGATGCTGTTTCCGGCGTAGAAGCGCAGTCAGAAACTGTCTGGCGGCAGGCGGACAGATATAAGGTGCCGCGCATTTGTTATGTCAATAAAATGGACCGCATAGGCGCCAGCTTTAACCGGACGGTTTCCATGATAGAGACGCGACTCCAGGCGACTCCCCTGCCGATACAGCTTCCGTTGGGTTCAGAGGAGCGTTTTTACGGAATAGTCGATTTAGTAAGAAATACAGCCTGGCGCTACAGCAAAGACCCCGATGCCGAGCCGGAAGAAATGCCGATTCCAGATGATGAAATAAACAGGGCTGCCGAAGCCCGGCAGCACCTGATTGCCAAGGTTGCCGAACATGACGACGATATGATGATAGCATATATCGAAGGGCATGAAGTCAAGCCGGAAGAACTTAAAAAAGCTTTAAGAAGGGTAACCCTGAAAATCAAAGGCGTGCCCGTAATTTGCGGCAGCGCTTTAAAGAACATGGGGATGCAGAGGCTTCTCGACGCGGTGGTGGACTACCTTCCCTCACCGCTGGAAGTACCGCCCGTAGAGGGAATCGACACAAAGACCAATGCGAGAGTTGTTAGAGAAGCCGACGATAACGCTCCGTTCTCTGCGCTGGCATTCAAAGTAGTAACCGACCCCTTCGTGGGTCGATTGGTGTATTTTAGAGTGTATTCCGGCAAAGTAAAGGTAGGCGCGCAGGTCTATAATCCCACCAGGGAAAGGCCGGAACGAATCGGGCGCCTGCTCCTGATGCACGCCAATCACCGCGAAGATATTACCTCCGCCGATACCGGCGCCATCGTTGCTACACTCGGACTTAAAAATACCTTTACCGGCGATACCCTCTGCGACCCTACCAAATCCATCCTTCTCGAATCCATTAGCTTCCCCGAACCCGTGATTTCAGTTGCCATCGAGCCCAAGACCAGAGCCGACCAGGACAAAATGGGCGAATCCCTGCAAAAACTCACCGAAGAAGACCCCACTTTTAAAGTTACCTTTAATGATGAAACCGGCCAGACGATTATCTCCGGCATGGGCGAACTTCACCTGGAGGTTATCACCAGCCGGCTTATCCGTGAATTTAACGTGGGCGTTAAAGTGGGGCGTCCGCGCGTGGCTTATAAAGAGACGATTACCCAGCCGATCAAAGTCGAGGGCAGGTTCGTGCGGCAGAGCGGGGGCCACGGCCAATACGGCGTGGTGAAAGTAGAATTCGAACCGCAGCCGCGCGGCAAGGGTTTTGAGTTTATAGATGCGCTTAGAGGCACCGCGATACCAAGGCAGTACGTTACTCCGGTCAAATCCGGCATCAAAGAGGCTATGGAGACCGGTGTGCTGGCGGGCTATCCGGTGGTGGACATCAAGGCTACCCTTTACGACGGCAGCTACCATGACGTCGATTCTTCCGAAATGGCTTTTAAGATGGCCGGTTCGATAGCTTTAAAAGACGGCATCAGGAAAGGCAAGCCAATACTCCTGGAGCCGATAATGAAACTGGAAGTAGTAACGCCGGAGCAATTTCTCGGCGACATCATCGGCGACCTTAATTCCAGGAGGGGTCACATCGGTAAAATAGACCCGCAGGGCGATACATTTATCATCCACTGCCTGATACCCATGGCGGAATCCTTCGGATACGCCACAAGCCTGCGGTCGCTGACCCAGGGGCGGGCAACGCACTCGCTGGAATTTCACAGCTACGAGCAACTCCCGTCAGAAAAGACGGACGAGATTATAGAAAAGGCTTTAGGCAAGAAAGATGGCTAAACAGAAAATCCGCATCAAACTAAAGGGTTATGACCACAAGGTGGTCGACCTGTCAGCACGGCAAATCCTGGAAGCGGTGGAAAGCACCGGAGCGGTGGCAGTAGGGCCGGTCCCGCTGCCGACCCATATCCAGAAATTCAGCGTAATCCGCTCGCCTTTTATCGATAAAGACTCGCAAGAGCAGTTTGAAATAAGAACGCACAAGCGCCTTATTGATATTGTCGAGACGACTTCCAAGACAATCGATGCGCTGACTAAATTGAATTTACCTTCGGGAGTAGAAATAGATATAAAGTTATAATTTTTACTGGTGATAATATGACTTTAGGAATTTTAGGCAAAAAGCTGGGCATGACCCAGGTATATGGCAAGGGCGGTAAAACCGAGGCAGTCACCGCCATCGAAGCCGGTCCCTGCACGGTAATGCAGATAAAAACCGTGGAAAAAGACGGCTATAATGCCGCGCAACTCGGTTTCATGGAAGTGAAGCAAACAAAGACAGGCGGCAAGAAGGTCAAAGCTAAAGACAAGAAGCAGGTAAAATTCAAGCACCGGCGGGAATTCAGGCTGGAAACCGACGCGAAAGTGGAAGCCGGGCAGAAAATAGACGTTAGTTTGTTTAAAGCCGGGGATATCATCGATGTCTGCGGAATATCCAAGGGCAAGGGATTTGCCGGCGGCGTGAAACGGCATCATTTTAAAGGCGGGCCCAAGACCCACGGCCAGTCAGACAGATGGCGGGCACCGGGTTCCGTCGGCTCCAACACCAGCCCGGGCCGCGTCCTAAAAGGGCTGCGCATGGCGGGCCATATGGGTAGCGAACGCGTTACCGTGAGCAACCTGGAAGTAATAGAAGCAGACCCCGCCCGCAACTTATTACTGGTTAAAGGTGCGGTGCCCGGCATGACCAATGGACTGCTGCTGATAGAGAAGTCCAAGAGGGAGAAGAAGTAAGGTGCAGGTCCCAGTTTATAACCAAACCGGAGAGGAAGTCCGGAAAATTGAAATAAGCGATGATATTTTCGGCGTGCCGTTTAACGAGGCAGTCGTCCACCAGGTAATGGTAGGAATGCAAGCCAACGCCCGCCAGGGGACAGCTTCGACGAAAACCAGGGGTGAGGTCGTCGGCAGCACGCGTAAACTCTATCGACAGAAGGGCACGGGTAATGCCCGTGCCGGCAGCAAAAAATCACCGACCCGCCGCGGCGGGGGCGTGACCTTCGGGCCGAAACCGAGGGACTACCGGCAGGCGACACCCAAGAAAATTCGGCGCCTGGCTTTGAAATGCGTCCTTTCTTCAAAAGCCGGGGAAGGCGATTTGAAAATTATCGATTCATTTGACTTCGCCGAGCCAAAGACAAAGAAAATGATAGAAGCCTTGACAGCCCTGGGTATAGAATCCTCCGCTTTAATCGTAACCCAACAGCCGGAGGAAAACGTGATTAAGTCCGCCAGGAACATTCCGGATGTTATCACCACTCCAGCCAGCGTGCTCAATATCCTGGACATCATGTCTCACAAGACATTATTAATGACCGAAGCCGCGGTACGCACGGCTGAAAAGCTGTGGGGAAACGGTCTGAAACAAGGGGGAACCGATGCATCTGTATGAGGTTCTGCGCCGGCCGCTGATTACCGAGAAGAATACAGCGCTGCAGGTCTTGAATAAATACGCCTTTGAGATAGCCGACGAGGCAAACAAGATGATGGTAAAAGACGCCGTAGAGAAGGCGTTCAAGGTAAAGGTCACGGGGGTAAACGTGGTGACTATGCGGGGCAAGAGTAAGAAGATGGGACGCCGCATAGTGCACACGAACCCCTGGAAAAAAGCGATTGTTACCCTCCAGGCGGGGGATAAAATAGAGTACTTTGAAGGTGTTTAGCAGGAAAGGGGAAGCCAGGTGGCTATAAAAAAATACAATCCGACCTCTCCTGGTCGACGGAATATGAGCGGCTTTACCTTCGATGAGATTACGAAGAGCAAGCCGGAGAAATCGCTGCTGGCTGCCAAGAAAAGCAAAGCCGGGCGAAACTTCCGCGGCAAGGTCACCGTGCGCCACCGGGGGGGCGGCGAAAAGAGAAAACTCCGCATCATCGATTTTAAGCGGGACAAGGCCGATATTCCCGGCAAGGTAGCGTCTATCGAATACGACCCCAACCGCTCGGCGCGTATAGCCCTGATACACTACGTGGATGGTGAAAAACGCTATATTATCGCCCCGGTTGGGCTGAACGTAGGCGATACGATTATGTCCGGCAGTAATGCCGAAATCAAACCGGGCAATTCCATGCCCATGAAAAATATGCCGACAGGCATCGAGATACATAATATCGAAGTACAGAAAGGCAGAGGCGGCCAGCTGGTACGCAGCGCCGGCGGGTCGGCGCAATTGATGGTCAAGGAAGGCGATTACGTCCTGCTAAGACTGCCGTCCGGTGAAATCCGCCGCATCCTTAGCGACTGCACGGCAACCATCGGGCAGATAGGAAACGTGGAACACCAAGCAGTCAGTCTCGGCAAGGCCGGGCGCAAGCGGCACATGGGATGGCGACCAACCGTTAGAGGTTCCGCCATGAGCCCGCGTGACCATCCGCATGGCGGCGGCGAGGGACGTTCTCCGATAGGGATGCCCGGACCGAAGACACCCTGGGGTAAACCTGCCCTCGGCTATAAAACGCGCAAGCCGAAGGCTTCCGACAAAATGATTGTCAAACGCAGAGGTAAATAGGCGGACAAAGAGGAAAAATGTCAAGATCAATTAAAAAAGGACCGGCAATCGATGAAAAGCTGGTAAAAAAGGTAGATGCCGCGATACGTTCCGGTAAGAAAACGGTGATAAAAACGTGGTCAAGGAGTTCTACCATATTGCCGCAGATGGTAGGGCTCACCATCGGCGTCCATGACGGCCGGAGACATGTGCCTATCTATATCAACGAGAACATGGTAGGCCATAAACTTGGCGAGTTTGCTCCGACCCGGACTTTCAGGGGACACGGAACCAGGGCAGATAAAGAGTAAACCGAGAAAAGGTGTAAATGAAGTGGAAGTTAAAGCGATAGCTAAAGACACCGGTTTACCCGCCAGCAAGGTACGCCCGCTGGTGGATATGGTGCGGGGCAAAAGAGTTGACGATGCACTGAACATACTCCGGTATACGCCCACACCAAAAGCGAAGTATCTGGCGAAACTGATAAAATCAGCGGCGGCAAATGCCGAGAACAACTTTCAAATGGAACCGGCCGACTTGAAAATAGTGAAAATATGTGTCGACGTAGCAACAAGCATGCGTCGCTACAGGGCACGGTCGAGAGGGCGGGCAAGCCCCATACGCAAACATTCCAGCCACATTACAGTGATAGTTGCCGAACAGGAGGGTTAATTGGGTCATAAAGTTCACCCGACAGGATTCAGACTGGGATTCATCAAGGACTGGCAGTCCAAATGGTTCAGCGAAGCTCATTATGCCGAGTTTGTCCTTGAGGACAACAAGCTTCGGGAAACAATCAAGAAAAAATACCCCGAAGCCGCCATTTCGCTGGTGGAAATCGACCGCCAGGGTAAGGATGTAACTATCACTTTACACACCGCCCGACCGGGCATCGTTATCGGGAGGGGCGGACAGCGAGTTGATGAAATGAGGCAGTACCTCGAAGGGCTCATCGGGAAGAAGATACGGCTAAATATACAGGAGATACGCCAGCCGGAACTGGATGCTTACCTGGTAGCGAAGTCAGTTGCGGAACAGATAGAACGCCGTGTTGCCTACAGACGAGCCATGAAGCAGGCTATCTTCCGCACGATACAGTCGGGCGCTAAAGGTATAAAAGTAAGCGCCGCGGGCAGATTAGCCAACGCGGAAATCGCCCGACGTCAGACGCTACACGAGGGGCAGGTACCCCTCCATACATTACGTGCCGATATCGATTACGGTTTTACCGAGGCGCATACCACGCTGGGGCGTATCGGAGTAAAAGTCTGGATATACAAAGGACAGGTATTACCCGAAATTAAGGTAGCAGAAGCCGAGGAAAAACCTGTCGAAGCAGCGACCGAACCAACCGAAGCCGCTGTGAAGGTAGAAAAACCAGTTGAACCGGCAGAAAAGGCAGCCCCCGCGGCAGTAGAGGAAAAACCGGCTAAAGAAGCTCCGGTGGAAGAACCAAAAGCAAAACCGACTAAAGCGACCAAGGCAGCCCCCGTAAAAACGGAAGTAAAAGCGACCAAGGTAGCCCCCGTAAAAACGGAAGTAAAAGCGGTTAAACCAAGAGCTAAAAAAGCAGCCAAGACAACCGAAGCCGAGGAAATAGAAGCTAAAAAAACAAAAGTAAAAGAAACAAAGGCAAAAGCTGCGGAAGTGAAAGCAGAAGAGAAACCGCCGGCGCCACAAAAACAGCGGAAGACTGCAGAGACGGCAGAGGCAAAACCGAAAACCGCTAAAAAAACCAAGACGGTAACCAAGGGCAAGGAAGAGGACAAGGATGCAACAGCCTAAACGCGTAAAATATCGCAAGACTCAAAGAGGCAGCCGTGGTGGTGTAGCCAATTCCGGCAATACTATCGACTTCGGTGAATACGGTCTTCAGGCAATGGAATCAGCCTGGGTAACCAGCGCGCAGATAGAAGCAGCACGGCGAGCCATTACACGCCATATCCGGCGCGGTGGCAAGGTGTGGATACGCATTTTCCCGGATAAACCAGCCACCAAGAAACCGGCGGAAACACGTATGGGCAGCGGCAAAGGACTACCGGACCACTGGGTAGCCGTTGTTAAAGCCGGCAGGATAATGTTCGAAATGGCCGGGGTCGGGGAAAAGGTGGCTAGAGACGCCATACGCCTGGCAGCGCATAAACTGCCTTTGAAAAGCCGGTTTATTTTAAAAGAATCTATAGGTATGTCAAGCAGCGAAGCGGCAAAGTAGGGAGTCAGCATGGTAGACCTTAAGGAATTTAGAAATATGAGCACCGAGGACTTAGCAAAGCAACTGGAAGACTCGCACCAGGAGCTATTCAACCTCCGCTTTCGCGTTTCCACCAAGCAACTGGCAAACCACCGTGAATTGAGGAGAGTCAAGAGGAAGATTGCCCGTTTGAAGACGCTTTTAACGGAAAGAGAACTGGATATAAGGTAGGACTGGTATTTATGGAAATAAAGCGTAAGGTAAGGTTCGGTAAGGTTGTGAGTGATGTCATGAATAAGACCGTGGTTGTCGCCGTGGATACGCCGCGGCGCCATCCGCTGTACAAGAAGACCATCAGGAGAATCGTGAAATACTATGCTCACGATGAAGAGAACAAAAGTAAAAACGGCGACACGGTGAAAATCGAGGAAACCCGGCCTCTCTCCAAACTCAAGAGATGGCGCGTGGTGGAAATCGTCACCAAAGGCGAGGTAGCCGAGATAAAACCGGAAGAAATAACGAGCTAAGATTTTGAGGAAACAGACATGATTCAAATGAACAGCAGGTTAAAAGTAGCAGATAATTCCGGGGCAAGGGAAATTATGTGCATCAACATCCTGGGCGGGAGCCGGAGGAGATACGCTTTTCTCGGCGATACGATTGTCGCTTCGGTCAAAAAAGCGATACCCAATGCTGCGACCAAGAAAGGCGACGTAGTACGGGCGGTGATAGTACGCACGTCGCATCCCTACCGTCGGCTTGACGGCTCGTATATTAGATTTGACGAAAACGCAGCCGTAATTCTTAGCGATAAAAATAATCCTAAAGGCACACGTATTTTCGGTCCGATAGCCAGAGAGTTGAGAGAGAAGCAATACACCAAAATAGTTTCGCTGGCGCCGGAGGTCTTATAAAGGCAGAGATATTATGAACATACATAAAGACGATAACGTGCTGGTTATAGCGGGGAAGGATAAAGGCAAAAAGGGGAAAGTGCGTTTTGCCTATCCCCGGAAGCAGCAGGTGATTGTCGAAGGCGTAAATTTTATAAAAAAGCACTCTAAAGCAAGGGGGGCGGTCAAACAGGCCGGTATTATCGACCTTGAAGCCCCGCTGCATATTTCAAAAGTAATGTACATGTGCGACAAGTGCAATAAACCGGTCCGTATCGGCATACGGAAGCTGGATGACGGCAGGAGCGTAAGATTCTGCCGTTCCTGCGGCGAGGTGATTGATTAAATGGCAAGACTGAAAGATAAATACCGCAAAGAACTGATACCCCGCCTGATGGAAATCTGCGGCTATAAGAATATCATGCAGGTGCCGCGCCTGGAAAAAATAGTAGTCAACATCGGTATGGGTGAAGCGATTTCCAATGCCAAAGCGCTGGAGTCAGCCGAGGCGGACCTGACGGCGATTACCGGTCAGCATGTATTGACCACCCGTTCCAGGAAAGCCATCGCCAACTTTAAGCTAAGGGCGGGAATGCCCATCGGCTTGAAGGCAACACTGCGGGGAGAGCGGATGTGGATTTTCTTTGATAAACTGGTAAACGCGGTGCTACCCCGCATGCACGAATTCCAAGGGGTTGCGCCGGACTCTTTTGACGGCCGCGGCAATTACACGCTGGGACTTAAAGAGCAAATCCTGTTCCCTGAAATAGAATATGACAAAGTCGATAAGATACGCGGCATGGAAATATCAATCATAACTACAGCCAAGAGCGACGAGGACGGCAGGCACCTGCTGGAGCTGCTCGGGATGCCTTTTGCTAAGGATGGAGAGAATTAGCCATGGCGAAGAAATCAATGATCTTAAAATCGCAAAGAGCCCCAAAATATAAGGTACGCAAGCACAATCGATGTAAAATATGCGGTCGACCCCGCGCCTATATTCGTAAGTTCGGCATTTGCCGGATATGTTTCCGACATCTTGCTCTCGAGGCACAGCTCCCCGGAGTGAGAAAATCTAGCTGGTAAGCTAACGAAGTAATATGGTAGGTGTAACAGTGACAGACCCAATCGCTGATATGTTAACCAGAATAAGAAATGCCATCATGGTCAGGCACGATAGTGTACAGGTTCCCGCATCTAAATTAAAACTATCTATTGCCAAGATCCTCAAAGAGGAAGGATTTATTTCCGACTACGAGGTAGTGAAGGGCAAACCTCACCGGATGATAAAAGTCCAACTGCGATATTTCGAAAACGATAAACCGGCCATCTCCGGTTTGAAGCGAATGAGTAAACCGGGGCTGCGGATGTACGTACACAAGAGAGAAATACCGCGTGTTTACGGCGGCCTGGGTATTGCCATTCTCTCAACATCCAAGGGACTGAAGACGGGACAGGAAGCCTGGCGGCAGGGTGCTGGAGGCGAGCTATTATGTTATGTATGGTAAACCAATTCCGGAGCGATATTTATGTCTAGAGTAGGAAAATTACCGATACCGATACCAACGGGGGTAACGGTGGATATTTCAGGGGCGAACGTCACCGTTAAAGGTCCCAAGGGCGAGCTTAAACGTTCCATACCCGGTGAAATGCGCGTGGCGATGGAAGGCAGCAACCTGATTGTGACCAGGCCCAGCGACAATAAGAAACACCGGGCTTTCCACGGACTGACGAGAAGCCTCCTGGCGAATATGGTGCAGGGTGTATCCAAGGGCTTTGAAAAGACGCTGGATATCGTGGGGGTAGGCTACCGCGCGGAAAAAACCGGCGATAAGCTTACGCTCCGTCTGGGTCTTTCGAACCATGTAGAAGTAAAACCGATGCCCGGCATTACCCTGGCAGTTGAAGGAACCAGCAAGATAAAGGTGAGTGGGATAAACAAGGAAGACGTGGGGCAGATGGCCGCAGAAATCCGTGCTCTGCGTGTGCCGGACCATTACAAAGGCAAGGGCATAAGATACACGGGAGAAAAGGTACATATTAAACCGGGCAAGGCCGGCAAGGTAGTTGGCAGGAAATAAAAATGGCAAAATCTTATACCAGAGAAGCACGAATAAGAAGGCATAAAAGGGTAAGGCAAAAAATAAGCGGGAGTGGCGGCCGGCCGCGGCTTTGTATTTTCCGCAGCCTGAACCATATTTACGCCCAGGTAATCGATGATGAAAAGGGGCAAACACTGGTTGCCGCATCTACGCTTGATGCAGATATTAAAAAAGAGACCAAGAAGAATAAAACCGGCGAGGCGGAACTGGTGGGCACGATGTTAGCGAAACGCGCCGCGGCGAAAAAAATTAGCCAGGTGGCTTTCGACCGGGGCGGATTTAAATACCAGGGGCGGGTAAAAGCCCTGGCGGAAGCGGCCCGCAAGGGCGGACTCAAGTTCTAAGAGAGGGAATGGCAGCTCTGATGAAGCAACCGTTAAGTCGGATAGATGCAACCGAACTAAATCTTAATGATAAACTTATCAACGTGAACCGCGTTGCCAAGGTGATGAAAGGCGGCAAGCGCCTGCGTTTCAGCGCCCTGGTAGTGACGGGAGACGGCGCGGGGCATGTAGGCATAGGCATAGGAAAAGCGAATGAGGTACCAGCCGCGATAAGCAAAGGCGGAGCTAAAGCAAAGAAAAACCTGATTAAAGTACCTTTAGTGGGCAGCACCATTCCTCACGAAATTACCGTGCATTTCGGAGCTGCTACCGTTATGTTAAAGCCGGCTGTACAGGGCACCGGCGTTATCGCCGGAGGCAGCGTCCGGGCAGTGCTGGAGGCCTGCGGTGTTAAGGATATTTTAACGAAATCACTCGGCAACACCAACCATATCAATGTCGCCCGGGCTACCATGCTGGCACTCACCCAGCTTAGAAACCCGAAAGAAGAACTAGCGAAACGTAAAGGATCAGCAGCTCCCGCGGAGGCAGCCGCACATGAGTAAATTACGCGTTACCTGGATTAAAAGCGGTATCGGCTATGAAGAAAGCCAGAGAAAAACCCTGCAGTCGCTGGGCTTTCACCGGCTGAATCAGAGTGTCGTCCTTAATGATACAAACTCGGTGCGCGGCATGATCAATAAAGTCAGGCACCTGGTTAAAGTGGAGGAAGAGCTTGGTAAAACAAAATAGTATCGCCCCGGCACCCGGCTCCAGACATACCAGCAAGCGTGTCGGTCGCGGTGACGGGAGCGGACACGGGACCTATTCCGGACGCGGCTGTAAAGGCCAGAAGTCACGGGCCGGCAATAATAAATTCCGCCCCGGCTTCGAGGGCGGACAACTGCCTTTAATCAAGCGTCTGCCGAGAAAACGCGGCTTTACCAACATCTTCCGGACGGAATACAGCACCGTCAGCATCAGCCAGCTTAATAAATTCGAGTCCGGCAGTGAAATCACGTCCGAGAAACTGAAAGCGGCGGGGATGATAAAATCACTGGCCAAACCGATTAAAATTCTGGCTGACGGAGACATCGACCATCCCGTCACGGTTAAAGCGAATAAATTTTCGGCTGCAGCCAAGGCTAAGATAGAAACGGCCGGTGGCAAGGTTGAGGAGGTCGCGGATGCGGCAAAAGTCGACTAGACCCAGACTTTTGCAGGCAATGATCGATGCCTTCAGCCTGCCCGACCTGCGGCGCCGAATCCTGATTACCGTGGGTATCCTGGTGATATTCCGTTTCGTATCTCACGTACCTCTACCGGGCCTGAATGCCGATGCATTGAAAAACCTTTTTGAGAGCAATGCCCTGCTGGGCATGCTGGACCTGTTCAGCGGGGGCGCGATGAAGCAGTTCAGCGTGGCTTCAATGGGCGTTTATCCGTATATTACCGCATCAATCATTATGATTCTGCTGGTGCCGGTTATTCCCAAGCTACAGTCTCTATCACAGGAAGGGGAAGCCGGCAAGAATAAAATCAATTTGTTTACGCACTGGCTGACGGTCCCGCTGGCCGGACTTTCAGGCTACGGGCAACTTGTCATTTTACAGCGGGGAGACAATCCCGCTGTCAACGCAAGTGACCCTATGCTCACTGTCACTATCGTACTATCACTTATTGCCGGCACGATGTTCCTGGTCTGGCTGGGCGAGCTTATTACCGAATACGGCATCGGCAACGGTATCTCCATCATTATCTTCGGCGGTATTGTCGCGGGATATCCCAATTTGATACAAGAAGGCTACATTGCCAAGGGCAACCCCATGGGATTAGCCGTGTATATTGCCATCGTTCTGATCACGGTCGTCTTGATTGTCATCTTCACCGAAGCGCACCGCCGTGTACCAGTGCAATACGCACGCAGCGTTTTCCGCGGCGGCCGCATGTACCGGCAGTCAGGTACAACCCACATCCCGCTGCGGGTTAATTCATCCGGTATGATACCGCTCATTTTCGCGATGTCGATAATGCTTTTCCCGGGCATCGTGGCGAGCTATTTTGATTCCGGGGAAGGGTTCGCTCATTCGATTGTCATGTGGTTCAATCCGAATACCGACCTGCCGATAGGCGCTTTTTACTGGATTTTTTATTTTATTTTAGCTGTAGCTTTTACATTTTTTTATACTCTCATTACATATCAGCAACAAGACCTGCCCGGCACTTTACAGAGGCAGGGGGGCTTTATCCCGGGTATACGGCCGGGTAAAAACACCGCCAGCTATTTAAGCGGCGTTATCAACCGGATTACCTGGGCGGGGGCGCTCTTTTTAGCTTTCGTGGCGGTAATGCCATTTCTGGCACGCACGGTTACCAACGTGCAACAGATCCAGCTATCCAGTTTAGGCATGCTAATCGTGGTGGGCGTAGTGCTGGATACGATGAAGCAGCTCGAAGCCCAACTGGTCATGCGGCGTTATGAAGGCTTTATTAAATAGGAGTAAAGGTGTATATTATTCTGCTGGGAGCCCCGGGGGCAGGCAAAGGCACGCAAGCCATCATGCTGGCGGAGAAAAAGAAGCTGGTACAGGTAGCTTCCGGCGACCTTTTCCGCAAGGCGCTCCAGCAGGAAACGGAGCTTGGTAAAAAAGCCAAGGTCTACATGGAGAAGGGGCATCTGGTCCCCGATGAAATAACGATACAAATGGTACTGGAGAGGCTGGCCGAGCCGGACTGTAAAAACGGGGCAATACTGGACGGCTTCCCGCGGAACCTGGAGCAAGCGAAGGCACTGGATAAAGCCCTGGGGCAGAAGTCCAGCGCTATCGATAAAGTGGTGTATATAAAAGTATCCGAAGGAGAATTACTAAAGAGATTAGGCGGACGCTGGATATGCCGTAAATGCCAGGCGCCTTATCACGAGGTGGATTCACCGCCCAAGGTAGCCGGGAAGTGCGACCGCTGCGGCGGCGAATTGTACCAGCGCGCCGACGATAACGTTGAGACGGTGAAAAAGCGGCTGGAGGTATACTTCGCGGAGACGTCCCCTCTAATCGATTATTACAAGCGGGCAAAGAAGCTGCTGGAAATCAACGGAGAAGGCAATACAAGCGAAGTAAACCAGAGGATTCTGAACGCCTTACGTTAAAGAGATGTTAAATAATGAGTATTGTAATCAAGTCAGAAAAAGAAATAGAAATCATGCGGCAGTCAGGCAAAATTGTCGCTGATATATTAAAAATATTAACCGAACAAATGAAACCAGGCATGAAAACAAAGGAAATGGACTTAATAGCCGAAAGGGAATTGAAAAAACGGGGCGCCGAGTCTTCTTTCAAGGGATACCGGGGCTACCCGGCTACTATCTGCGTATCGATAAATGATGAGATAGTGCATGGGATACCCGGTGATAGAATTTTGAAAGAGGGCGATATCGTTTCGCTCGATTTCGGCGCGATATATCACGGTTTCCACGGTGACGCCGCGGTAACCGTACCTGTAGGCAAGGTTAGTCCAGAAGCAATGCGTCTTATTGAGACTACCAAGGGTTCTCTGAAAATTGGTATCGCCGCAGCCTGCGCCGGAGCGAACCTGGGTGATGTATCAGCGGCGATACAGAATTACGCTAAATCCAAAGGATATTCGCTGGTGCGGGAATATACGGGGCACGGGATAGGCAGAAAAATGCATGAAGACCCGCAGATACCCAATTCTACCGAGCCTCCGTACGGGCTGCAGCCGGGGACGGGCCCGGTGCTGAAAAAGGGAATGACGTTCGCCCTGGAACCGATGCTGAATGCCGGCGACTGGCGTACCCGCGTCGCCGAGGATCAGTGGACGGTACTGACAGCCGACGGCAGCCTTTCAGCGCACTTCGAACACACAATTGTTGTCGATGATAAAGAACCGGAGGTATTGACCGGGGGATGGTATGACTAAAAAAGAAGCCATCGAAGTCGAGGGCACGGTCATCGAGGCTCTACCCAACGCCATGTTCCGCGTGGAGCTCCCGAATAAGCATGAAGTACTGGCGCATATTTCGGGGAAGATAAGAATGCATTATATCAGAGTGCTGCCCGGTGATAAGGTGTTAATTGAGCTCTCGCCTTATGACCTGAAACGTGGTAGAATCACCTATCGGCTGAAATAATAAAAGGGTTTGAAAAATGAAAGTCAAAGCTTCAGTAAAAGTAAGATGTGAAAAATGCAAGGTCGTAAAACGGCGCGGGGTAATCAGAATTATCTGTGAAAACCCCAAGCATAAGCAGAGGCAGGGTTAGCAAGGAGGGAATAAATGCCACGTGTCGCTGGAATAGACATACCGGTCAATAAGCAGGCATGGGTCTCATTGCAGTATATCTACGGCATCGGCCCGAATAACAGCTATAAAATATTATCCCTGGCGGGGATTGCCCCGGAGACCAGGGTTAAAGACCTTACCGAGGCCGAAGTTAATAAACTCCGGGAAATCATCGATAAGCAGTACCAGGTCGAGGGCGAACTAAGGAAAGAGATTAATTTCAACATAAAGCGTCTTACCGAAATCGGCAGCTACCGCGGTCTAAGGCACCGTCACGGTCTACCGGCCAGAGGGCAGCGGACACGGACGAATGCCCGCACCAAGCGCGGACAGCGTAAGACAGTAGCCGGCCGAGGACAGAAGCGCGGCGCGACGAAGAAATAATCACGATTATACCGGAACAAGGAGGACAGGGTGCCACAGAAAAGGAAAACAAAAGCCAGAAGGCGGGAACGTAAAGCAGTCCCCACCGGCAAGGCTTATATACAGTCGAGTTTTAATAACACTATCGTCACTCTTACCGACCCGCAGGGGAATGCGCTGGCCTGGGGAAGCTCCGGGACAGCCGGATTCAAGGGTTCGCGTAAAGGCACGCCTTACGCCGCCCAGATGGCCGCCCGCGATGCGGCGCGCAAGGCGATGGTGCACGGTTTGAGACAGGTTGAAGTACTTATCAACGGTCCGGGCAGCGGCCGCGAGGCAGCAATCCGCTCCCTGCAAGGGTCGGGGCTGTACATTACCGGAATTAAAGACGTGACACCTATACCGCATGCCGGATGCCGCCCACCGAAGCGGAGAAGAGTCTAAAAGGGGAATATTATGGCAAGATATACAGAAGCGATATGCCGTTTATGCCGGCGTAATGGTGAAAAGCTCTTCCTAAAAGGAGCCCGGTGCTTTACGCCTAAATGCGCTATCGATAAACGACCAAAACCGCCGGGACAAACAACCGGACGACGGCGACGCAGGTTCTCCGACCGTGCTCTTCAGCTTCGTGAAAAGCAAAAAGCACGCTATACCTACGGCATCCTGGAACGGCAGTTCAGGAAAACCTTCGAGATAGCTGAAAAACAGGCCGGCATCACCGGCGATAATCTCCTGGTGCTCCTGGAGAGACGATTGGATAATGTAGTATACCGGCTGGGCTTTGCCGATTCACGTTCACAGGCGCGCCAACTCGTGCTGCACGGCCACATCATGTTGAGCGGCAAGAAAGTCAACATCCCGTCCCGCCTCGTTAAAGAAGGCGATACCATCGGCTGGCGTGAAGGCAGCAAGAAAACCGAGTATTATAAAATACTGGCAGAATCAATCGAAGCCAAGGATATTTTAAGCTGGTTGAGCCTGGACAAGCAAAACATGGTCGGACAGGTAATAACGTTGCCTACTCCCGACCAGGTCGATGCCAAGTTCGATGGCAAGGCAGTTATCGAGTACTATTCACGGTAGTAGAACAAAAAGGAGGTAATTCATTGGCTGGACTATTAGTCCCTAAAATTGAATGTACCGAACAGTCAGATAATTTCGGGCGTTTTGTAGCCGAACCGCTGGAGAAGGGGTTTGGTATTACCCTTGGCAATTCCTTACGCCGTGTGTTGCTTGGATATCTTCCGGGGGCAGCCGTAACTCAAGTAAGGATTGAGGGTGTCCAGCATGAGTTTACGGTTATCCCAAACGCTAAAGAGGACGTTATAGAATTCCTTCTCAACGTTAAAGAAATCAGGTTGAAGCCCTTGTCCGACCACGGCAGTATGCTTATCCTGGAAAAAGAAGGCGAAGGCCGCGTTTGCGCATCAGATATCAAGCCATCGACGGATTTTGAAATCACCAATCCGGAACTGTGCCTGATTACTCTTAATAGTGCTAAAGCCAAGCTCTATATCGAGATGGATGTCGAAATAGGGTCGGGTTTCAGGCCCGCCGAATCCACGGATAACATGCCGGTAGGCACCATACCAGTCGACGCCATCTTCACCCCGATTCGGAAAGTCAATTATGTCGTGGAGCCGACGCATCTGGGCCGTGAGACCAGCCGCGAGAGACTGGTTATCGATGTCTGGACAGACGGAACGATGCTACCGGTGGACGCGATAAGCCACGCCGCCGAAATATTGATTGAGCAGTTCACTCCGTTTTTTGAGTACGTTAAAATCTCTCAAATGAAAGCCGAGGAACGGGCTATTCGCCTCTCTATCCCCGACGAGAAATACAATATGCCCGTGGAACAACTGGACCTATCGGTACGCACCATGAACTGCTTAAGACGCAGCAACATTACTACCGTAGGTGAGCTTATCGGCAAGGGGACAAAAGAGCTACTGAAGTTACGCAATTTCGGTCAGAAATCGTACCAGGAGATAGAGGACCGTCTTTCTGCGATAGGGCTTTCATTAAATCCGAAAACCGAGGAGAAAGACGAAGAGGAAGAAGAAGCCAATCCCAAAGCGAAAGGCAAAAAGAAGAAGGCAGAAGAGCCTGCCGAAGAATAATCAGTTTATCAAGGAATAACCTAGACACGGAGAACCGTTAAGATGAGGCATAATATTGCAGGCAGAAGTTTAAACCGCGACTCCGGCCATCGGAAAGCCCTGTACCGGAATCTCGTCACCGCTTTGCTGAAACATGAGAAAATCGTTACTACCGAGGCTAAAGCCAAGGAAGTGCGCAGCATGGCGGAAAAAATGATTACCCTGGGGAAGAAAAGCGGCCTTCATGCGTACCGACAGGCGCTGACATTTATTACCGATAAAGCGGTTACCGATAAGGTATTTTCCGTGCTTGGTCCACGCTACAAGGAAAGGGCCGGAGGCTACACCCGGTCCACAAAACTGGAGCCCAGACTGGGCGATAATGCGCCGATGGTTAAACTGGAGCTGGTCAAATAGCCCTTCCAGTGAAGGAGCAGCTCGGTGATAGTATGGCTGCATACTTGGAGACCGGCGCCAGGATTATAATAACAGTTGAATATGACGGCACAAACTATCACGGCTCCCAATCGCAGGTAAACGCACCGACGATACAGGGAGAGATAGAAAAAGCCTTAAAGAAACTGACAGGAGAAAGGACAAGAATAAAAATAGCCAGCCGGACCGATGCCGGTGTCCATGCCTGGGGACAGGTGGTCAGCCTCGATACTAAAGCGAAGCTACCTTTGAAGTCGTTCATAGACGGGTTGAACCACTACCTGCCACAGGATATTGCGGTAAAAGAAGCCTACAAAGGCGAGCAATCCTTCGACGTGAGACGCCGCGCGGTGAGTCGGGAATACAGGTACTATATACTCAACAGCCAGACTCGCTCACCGCTAAAGCAGCGGTTTTTCTGGCGGATTACCGGCAATCTGGACATCGCGGCGATGAACCGGGCATGTCAGACCCTAATCGGGCGACATGATTTCGCATCGTTCGTATCCAGCGCCGAGACCGCCCGGCAGAAAAGAACGGTCCGGGATGTATTTAAAGCGGAAATAACACAAGATGGGGATATGATAATCTTCGATATTATAGCCAACTCTTTTCTACCCCATCAGGTACGCAATACGATAGGCACGTTAATCAAGGTGGGACAGGGTAAAATGACGGCAGATGAATTTAAAAATATGGTTGAATCCAGGACTCCCGGGCTCGCCGGACCAACCGCCCCGGCCAACGGTCTGTTCCTGATGAAAGTCAACTATCCCGGTCCTTTAAATGGAGATGCATAATGAAAACTTATAGCGCCAAACCGGCTGATATCAAGCGGAAGCTTCATGTTGTTGACGCCGCCGATAAAACCCTGGGCAGGCTTTCTATCCAGATAGCCAAACTACTGATGGGAAAACACAAGCCCATCTATACACCAAACCAGGATACCGGGGATTTTGTGGTAGTTATCAACGCAGCGAAAGTGCGCGTTACAGGCAAGAAAGCCGAACAGAAAGTGTATTACCGGCATTCCAACTATCCGGGCGGGTTAAAGAGCATCACCCTGGGGAAAATGATGCAACAGTTCCCTACCAGGGCTATCGAATATGCCGTAAAAGGGATGCTCCCGCACACGCGTTTAGGAGCCAAGATGAACAGGAAACTCAAGGTCTATGCCGGGCCGGAATATCCTAATATGC
>MGMT01000033.1 GCA_001796525.1 Chloroflexi bacterium RBG_13_51_52
GTCTTAGCTCCGATGTCGGCAATGTTAGCCAGCTGGTACCTACTATACAGCCGATGGTAGGTATTGCGTCTAACGATGTTCTGATTCATTCACCGGAATTCGCCAAAATAGCGGCAACTAAAGGAGCGTTGGATATCATTCTCGATGCTGCCAAAGCTATGGCGATGACGGCTGCCGATATTCTGGCAAGTCCTGAAACTCTCGCTGAAGTCCGCGTGGAATTCCGGAAAATCAAGAAAAATCAAAAAAGGTAATCATGGAAGCCTATCTTGGCATTGATGTAGGGTCGATCACCGTTAAATTTGCCGTGCTCAACGCGGTAGACGACCTGCTGGAGAGTCTGTATTTACCTGCTGCAGGTAAGCCGGTAGACGTGGTCCAGCAGGGACTCGGTCAAATCGGCCGTCGGTTATCGCCGGATATTGATATTAAAGGGGTGGCTGCCACCGGCAGCGCGCGTTATCTTGCCGGAGCTATTGTTGGCGCCGACCTCGTGAAGAACGAAATTACCTGCCAGGCGGTGGCGGCGGTCAAGGCTGTACCGGACGCGCGGACGGTTATTGAAATCGGAGGGCAGGACAGCAAGTTGATTATCATCCGCGATGGAATGGTCGAGGATTTCGCCATGAACACGGTATGCGCAGCCGGCACCGGCAGCTTTCTCGACCACCAGGCGGGGCGACTGCGCATGAGCATTGAAGAGTTTTCCCGCCGGTCGCTGGCCGGCAAAGATAAAGTCAATATATCCGGTCGCTGTACCGTTTTCGCCGAGTCGGACATGGTGCACAAGCAGCAGATGGGGTATAAAGTCGACGATATTATTTTCGGTCTGTGCCGCACGCTGGCGCGCAATTACTTGAGCGATGTCGGCTCCGGCAAGGACATACAGCCGCCCGTGGTATTCCAGGGTGGGGTTGCCTTTAACAAGGGAATTATCAGGGCGCTGCATGAGGAGCTTAAAACAGAAATAATCGTGCCTCCCCACCATGAGGTCATGGGGGCTATCGGCGCCGCGCTGCTGGCGCATGAGGCCGCGGCGCAAAGGCACAGCGATTGCCGGTTCCGTGGCTTCGATATCAGCGAAGTGGAATTTTCTACCTCTTCCTTCGAGTGCCATTCCTGCCCCACCACCTGTGAAATAGTCAGGATTTCGGAGCAGGACAATGTAATCGTTTCCTGGGGAGGCAGGTGTGATATGTGGGAAACTGCTACCCCGGGCATAAGGGAGAATAATTGAAAACTATAAAAATCGCTCTTGATGCCGCCGGTGGCGACTATGCCCCGCATGAGATGGTCAAGGGGGCTATCAAAGCCGTCCAGGAATTAGGCGTGGAAGTTGTCCTGGTGGGCAGGAAAAATGTACTCCGTAAACTCATGGAAAAATCCCCGATAAAAAGCGGCATCAGCGTTATCGACGCTAAGCAGGTCATCGACTTTAATGAACATCCTATAAGGTCGCTTCAAAACAAGCCGAATTCGTCAATCGTCATCGGCATCAACCTCCTGAAGAGCGGCAGTGCCTCGGCTTTCGTTTCGGCGGGGAATACCGGCGCCGTTGTGGCGTCATCCCTGCTTACACTTGGAAAAGCCAACGGCATCAGCCGTCCGGCTATCGGCTGCTTCCTCGATGTTCTAACGTCCCGCCCTGCTTTGCTGGTGGATGCCGGAGCCAACTCCGATTGCCGTCCGGAACACCTGCTGGAATTTGCCCGCATGGGTTCTCTTTACAGCAAATACATTCTCAAGATACCTTTTCCGCGGGTCGGGCTTCTCAGCAACGGCATGGAGGAAGGAAAGGGGAACCGCCTGACGCAGGATACTTTCCAGCTTCTTAAGGAAGCCAAAGATATCACCTTCATCGGTAATATCGAGGGGTATGACATTACCAGGAAAACCGCCGATGTCGTCGTAACCGATGGCTTCACCGGGAATATCGTGCTCAAGACTATCGAGGGGTCGAACGATAATTTTTTAAGCTCGATGCGTGAACTCGGTCACGTGTTTTCCAGCGTATCCCGTTTAAAGACACGCGACCTTCTCCGGGATATCGGTCTGGGTTCCTGGACGAAAAAGCTGGATTTCAGTGAATATGGCGGAGCCTGTCTTCTCGGTATCAACGGTGTTATCATTATCGCCCACGGGCGCAGCAAGGCTAGAGCTATAAAAAACGCTATCGGATTAGCTAAAGAAACGGTAGAGCGCGGTATAACAGAAAAAGTGAAAGAGGAGAAATATGAGCAAACCAGTGGAAATTAATGAAGCGAAATTTGAAGAAACGGTCTTAAAGGCAAAGATGCCGGTATTAGTCGATTTCTGGGCGCCCTGGTGCGGGCCGTGCCGGATGGTGGCGCCGGTTGTCGAAGAACTGGCAAATGAGTATGAAGGCAAGGTCTCCTTCGTGAAAGTAAATGTTGATGATAATCCCAAGACCGCCAGCCAGTACGGCGTGATGAGCATACCCACGCTGATTGTCTTTAAGAACGGGCAGCCCGTATCCAATATCGTCGGCTTCCGCCCCAAGCCTGAACTTAAAAAGAATCTCGATACTGCTCTCGCAGCGGGATAAAATATATGGCCGAATCAATAAAAAAATACGATGTCGTCATTATCGGCGGGGGGCCGGCCGGCTTGAGCGCCGGTATTTATACTGCCCGCGCCCGATTTTCCACCCTTCTTATTGAAAAGGGGGGAGTCGGTGGCCAGATTATCAATTCCGAGATGGTGGAAAACTACCCCGGGTTTCCCCAGGGTATCGGCGGTATCGACCTGACTCAGGCAATGCATCAGCAGGCGACCAAATTTGGGATGGAAACGCTTTATGACGAGGTAACGGGAATCAAGGCATCCGGCAAGCAGAAAACGGTAAAAACCTCCCAGGGGCAATTTACAGCAAAAGCGGTAATCATTGCCGGCGGTGCTGACCGGCTGAAGCTGGGCGTTCCCGGCGAAAAAGAATTTACCGGCAAAGGCGTGTCTTACTGCGCCACCTGCGACGGGGCTTTCTTCCGCGATAAAGCGGTAGCCGTGGTGGGCGGGGGCAATGCCGCGGTTACGGAAGCCCTGGAGCTTACCAAGTTTGCCTCAAAAATCACCCTTATACACCGCCGCAACGAGCTGCGGGCGACTCAAATCATGCAGGAAAGAATCAAGGCTGACGCTAAAATAAAGATATCCTGGGATACGGTGGTGCTGGAGATACTGGGAGACAAAGCGGTTGAAAAAATAAGACTGCAAAACGTTAAAACTAGGAAAGAATCAACGCTGCCTGTATCCGGCGTGTTCGTTGCCGTGGGGTCGCAGCCTGCTACCGGCTATCTGAAAGAAGTATTGAAGCTGGATAACGTCGGGGCTATCATTGCCAATGACAGGCTGGAGACCAGCGTGCCCGGCATCTTTGCCGCGGGCGATATCCGCAGTGGCTCTATCCGGCAGGTAATCAGTGCCGCCGGCGATGGCGCCATAGCCGCTGTTAATGCCGGTAAATATGTCAGCGGATAATGCCTTTTATAAAAAATTTTTCCCGACGCCGTGAGTAGCGGCTGTTGACCCGTTTCCTTTTTTCGGTTAAATTTAAGTGTCATCAAGAAAAGGAGAAAATCGTGAAGGTTATTTTTATCGCCGATGTCCCCAACGTAGCCATGGCAGGTCAGACTAAGGAGGTCGCCAACGGCTATGCCCGCAACTTTTTATTTCCCCGCAAACTGGCGGTCCTGGCAAATTCGCAGGCGGCTGCCATTGTGGAGTCGCATCTTAAAAAGGTCGTCAAGCAGCGTGTCATTGAAGAAGCTGAAATGACCGAACTGGCGAAGATTATCAACGGCACGGAAATCACACTTAAAGCTAAGGTGGGTGAGAAAGATAAACTCTACGGCTCGGTTACCGGCAGCGATATCGCCGAGGCGTTGAGCAAAGAAATCGGCCGTGAAATCGATAAAAGAAAGGTCGACCTCGCGGAGCCGATACGCATGGTGGGCGTTTATGACGTAACGATTAAATTTACCCACGATATTACCGCCATGGTTACTGCTACCGTGATGTCCGATGCCGAAGGCGCGGAGAAACCGGTCAGGGTGGTGGAAGCCGAAGTCCCGGCGGGAGAAAAGAAGGAAGAGAAGAAAGAAAAAGCCGAGAAGAAAGAGAAGAAGCCAAAGAAAGAAAAACCGCCCAAAGAACCCGGGGAAGAAAAACCCGCTGCTGATGAAAAAGCGGAAAAACCGGCTAAAGAAAAGAAACCCAAAGGGGAAAAAGCTAAAAAACCCGCTAAAAAAGATAAGCCAGCTGCTGAAGAAAAATCCTCCGAACTCGTAAAACAGGCCTCCGTGCCTGTCGCTGAAGCGGAAAAACCCGCTAAAGAAGAAAAGAAAGAAAAGAAGTCAAAGGCTAAAGCCAAAAAAGCGGAAGAAGCGGTAGAAGAAAAGAAGGAGCACGCAGAGGGTGAATGAAGTCAGGCTCCCGCCTAACGATAATGACGCCGAAGAAGCGGTTATCGGCTCGCTGCTGATTGACGGCACGTCTATTTTTCAGATTGCCGACTTTCTGCAGCCATCCGATTTCTACTTCGAGCAGAACCGGCTGCTTTACGAAGCTTCGATGTCCCTTTACCAGCGCGATGAAGCTATCAACCAGGTTACCTTGGCGCAGGAGCTTTCGCGACTCGGCAAGCTGGAAACCTGCGGCGGCGCCGCTCGCTTAAGCTATCTGATATCTATCTGCCCCACCTCCCTGGATATCGAGCATTATGCCCGCATCGTCTACCGGCTTTCCGTTATGCGCCAGATGATAACCGCCGGCGACCGCATTGCGGCCATTGGCTATGAGTCCGGCCCCGATGTCGAGGAAAGCATGGCTAAAGCCGAGGGTATTTTATTCCGGCTACGCCGCGGCGGAGGCACAAACGACCTGACCCATATCCGCGAGGTGCTGGACAAGTACTTCGAGGTAGCCCCCCCGTCTTCTGAAGAGCGCCCCGAGCGGTTGCCTTTCGTGCTCTCCAGCTTCGCCGGTCTGGATGAATTCCTCAACGGATTCCAGCGGTCGGACCTTATTATCATTGCCGGTCGACCCAGCATGGGCAAGACCAGCCTGGCGCTGAATATCGCCCGTAACGCCGCCGTCGAACGCCGCGCCTGCGTGGCGCTATTCAGCCTGGAAATGAGTCGCGACTCCCTCGTAACGCGCCTGGTCTCCAGCGAGTCGGGCGTCAACGCCCGGCGCATCCGTTTCGGCGAGCATAAGACCGAGGACGAAGAGCGGAAAGTAATGGAGGCAACCGGCGTCCTTTCGGAGTGCCCCATTTATGTTGACGATACGCCGATGATCCGCATGGCGGAGATGCGCTCCAAAGCACTCCGCCTTAATTACGAGCGCGGCATTGATTTAGTTATCCTCGATTATCTCCAGCTGATGCAGGGCGAGAGCAGCGGCAGGGGCGAAAACCGCGTCCAGGAAATCAGCTTTATCTCCCGGTCGCTCAAGGCTTTAGCCCGTGAAATCAACGCGCCGGTCATAGCAGTCTCCCAGCTTAGCCGCGCCGTCGAATGGCGCGCCTCCCACGAACCGCAGCTCTCCGACCTCCGTGAAAGCGGTAGCATCGAGCAGGACGCCGATGTCGTCCTCTTTATTTACCGCGATGAGTATTATTATAAGACTGAAGAAGAGTGGATAGCGGCTCATCCCGACCGTGAATACCCCCGTGAAGAAGCCGATGTTATTATCGCCAAGCACCGCAACGGGCCTACCGGCCGCATCAAGCTGCGTTTCCGCCACACCTTGGCTAAATTTGAAAGTCTGGGAAGCGTGGAGCCGACTCTGCTATGACGCAATTTCAGGGTTTTCCATCCGGGGGCAAGGTGCTTTATACCTCTATACCTAATGTCTTTTTCAGCGCCCTGCTGCCGCAGATAACGGATATCAACGAATTGAAAGTAACCCTGCACATTATTTCTTTACTTTACAGCAGGAAAGGCTATCCGCGCTTTGTCAGCTACAGCGAGTTACTGGAGAACGTCAGCCTGATGCAGGGTTTTAAAGGCTCGGAGGAAACGCTGCGCAGCGCTTTGGAAATGGCGGTCGAGCGCGGCTCTTTATTAAGTGTATCCGTGGAGAAAGAAAAGGTTTCCGAGGATATCTATTTCATCAATGACGAGTCCAGTCGGCAGGCGGTAGAAAAAATCCACGCTGGTGAGCTTAAGCTAGCGGGACTAAAGGCCGGGATGCCCGAACCTGTGTCTACCGAGCCGCTGCCGGATATTTACACCCTTTATGAGCAGAACATCGGCATGCTGACCCCCATGATTGCCGAGGAGCTCCGCGATGCCGAAAAGCTTTACCCTAAAGACTGGATTCATGACGCTATTAAAGAAGCGGTTTTACACAACAAGCGTAATATTAAATATATCGCCAAGATTCTGGAAAACTGGTCGGTAGAAGGTCGCAGCGATGGAACATATCAACGAGATTCTAAAACAACAGGGTCGGGCAAGTACTTCAAAGGAAAATACGGACAC
>MGMT01000034.1:0-40259 GCA_001796525.1 Chloroflexi bacterium RBG_13_51_52
CCCCAAGATGTTCCCTAAAGAGCGCCGCCCGGTGATGGCATATCTGGATAACAACCTGGCGAAAGGCAGTAACTTTTACTTAATACACTGGATAATGCCAGGCTTCGGGCAGCAGCCGGAGTGGGAATTCCCATATGCCGGGCATCCGCCGCACATCCATAAAGATGCTGAACTTCTTTTCCACATCGGCACCGACCCTGAAAACCCGATGGACCTGGGAGCGGAGGTGGTAATGTACCTGGGGCCGGAATTGGAAGAGCACCACATTACCCGCACCTGCTGCATCTGGATTCCTCCGAACTTCATCCACGCCCCCTGGAAACCTATAACCTGCCACCGACCGTGGATATTCATGGAGTTCAATCAAGGACCGGTACATACGGAAAAGTCCTACCGGCAAATCCTGCCTAAGGAAGCCCGAGAAAGAATGGGCTGGTCGATGTGGCAGGATGACAAGTACCCAGAGATAATGATTTGACTAATACGCATCGGTATATAAATAGTGTAATGGAGGATAAAGTGGCTTACAAGATTGATACGAAGAAATGTCTAAAATGCGGGCTTTGCGTTACGCAAGGGTGCCCTGAAAAAGCTTTCGTAGTGGATAAAAAGGTAAAAGAGGATGACGGGCTAATACTCTACACAACGAGGATAAACCCCAAGAAATGCACCGAATGCGACGAGTGCTTTTCCTTCGAATGGTGGTGTCCGGCAAAAGCCATCGTAAAGGGATAACACCAATCGTTGGAATTCCAGACAACCTTTGTCATAATCATATAACCCTAGTTAAATACGGACCATCATGTAATATTACTGTTCATCAGGAGGATATAGTAAATGGCAAAAATGAAATATAGTAAATACTTTCTCCATGAGTTACCAGAGGAACAACGGAAAAAGGGCTTCGGGCGGATGCCGTCAATGGTTGCCTATACCGATAACGATATTATCGAGGGCAGCAAATACTTTTCTGTAATGCTCATGGGCGAGGAAGCGACAAAAGGCCCCGGTCACGGCCCTCATATCCATCAAGACCCGGAACTGCTAGTAGCCCTCGGTACCGACCCAAGCAATCCCAGAGACCTTGGGGCGGACATGGAAATGTGCATGGGGCCGGAGATGGAGAGCCACATCATCACCGAATCCACGATGATATGGGTACCGGCAAAATTCGTCCATGCTCCTTTCCGGATACTTAAAGTACGCCGGCCTTTCCTCTTTATCCAGTGCCAGTACGCTCCCAAGCTGACCGAGACCGCCCTGAAAAAGCTGGTGTCTGAAGAACTGCGGGATAAGATGATTTTTATTAATGCTGACGGCAAACAAAAGGAGTAGATCCGGTAATTTTAACTCCTATTCTATTGATTTTATGTCAGCCTCCGTGATACTATACCAGAAAGGGAAAATATATTAATTGCCAGTTTCATTTCTGCTAATATTCGAAAAGAATATGAAATCGGCTGGTCGATAGGCAAAGCTAAAAGGAGGCAAATATGGATTTCACGGTCGAGAATGTTACTGCCGGAATTATCGGACTAGGAGTTTTGGTTCTAATCGGGGTACTCGTGGTTGCCTGGTACTATTTAAGAGGCATTCATAAAGGATTTAAGTCTCTGGAACAAGATACCAAAGTCTTCAGTGACAGCGCGAAAAGCTTGAGTCTGGATATAAAATCTCTGACGTTGAGTTTAAGCGCCCTCGGTCAGGACATTAGAAATATGAACCAGTATTCAGCCTCACTTAGCCAGGATTTAAAAGGACTCAACCAGAATATCGATAATTTGGGAACCAATATCGAAAAATTAGGGGGCAGTGTTTCCGGTCTGATTGAAAGCCAGAATAAAACAACGGAAGCGGTCCAGAAGGTAGAGCAAAAGCAGGAAGACGAAGTGAAATCAATCGAACGCATATCCAAGCATTTTACAGAATAAAACCGGAAAATTGCACCATAAATAATAAAAGCAAATATTTAAAACAGCTAGTGGGAAGTGACAATAGTAATGCATAGTGCACTTCCCTTCTTTTTACCAACAGTAATGAACAAAGCCACTTGCTAAAACGCATGATATCAAGGTATACTTAATAGGTCTATTTTATATTTTCGGTTGGGAGGAGGACCCCATGGAACAGTTCAATTTTCCTAAATGTCAGAAATGCAGCACCGGTGACCTCGTGCCATTATCCGATTTCGGCAGTCAGGGAGCATCCATTCAATTTAAAGCCTGGGTTTGTACCAATCCTGATTGCGGTTTCAATCTAAAAATCAGGAACGGTGATGTCTATAGAGATGAGCCTATAATGAGCGGCACTCTGCACAACTCACGCGCTCGCTGAAATAAAGCAAGTTGCAATAGTAATTAATAATTACGGATGGCAGATGTGCTTCCTCCAATAACCAAGCTGAAGAGGGTAGCACTTGATTTACTCTTCCCACCATGGTGTATCGGCTGTGGCAGGGAAGGCAAATATATTTGCAGCTCCTGTCAACAACAATTGCCGCTGATTTCCCCCCCGATTTGCTTAAAGTGCGGACGCCCGCTGACTATTGATAATACGTGCCCCGGATGTATTGAAGGTCCGATAGAGATAGACGGCATCCGTTCACCGTTTTTATTCCAGGGCATGATACGCAAGGCTATTCATGAGCTTAAATATCGTAATCTTAAAGCAATAACGCCTCTATTAGCCAGTTTCCTTTACAGTTACCTTAAAGATAATCCCCTTCCTGGTAATACACTGGTGCCAGTGCCGATACATAAAAAACGACTAAATGAGCGTGGTTTCAATCAATCTTCACTATTATCCCGTGAACTGGGTCGAATGAGTAGACTGCCTGTGATTGAAGACTGCCTGAAGCGACAAACTCATACACCGCCACAGGTAAGAACATCAAGCGCCGCAGAGCGGCGGAAAAATATTGCCGATGCCTTCACCTGCATCAACAAGCAGCTGGAAGGCAAACAGGTAATATTAATCGATGATGTTTCAACCTCCGGAGCTACCCTGAACACCTGCGCCGGAGTGCTAAAGACCGCTGGCGCTGCCAGTGTCTGGGGTCTAGTGTTAGCTCTGGAAATTTAGAGAATAAACATAGAAAATAGGATACTTACAGGAGCGTGGCAAGATGGAGTTACAAATTACCGGGAACAATACGGAAATAAAACCGGACACTCACATCTATATCGAGCGTAAATTCAATAAACTCAAGAAGCACCTGCCCGAGATTTTAGACATCAAGATAGAAATATCCGAGGAAGATACAAAGTCGAAAGACCAACGCTTCTTGATGAGAGCTACTGTCAACAGCGGTGTGGGCAGGTCGCTGTTTCACGCTGAAGAAAGAGCCGAAGACCAGTTCAAAGCTACTGATAAAGTAGCTGCTATCCTCACGCGGCAACTGGAAAAGCACAAAGGCAAGCTTTATGACCGGGGGAGGGGTAATCCGCTTGCCCGAGGCAAGTTCAATCAGCAGGAAACAGAAAAGACTACGAGGAAGGTAGTCAAGACCAAACGTTTCGTCATTGAACCGATGGAACTGGAAGAAGCCATTTCACAGATGGAGCAACTCGGTCACGACTTTTTCCTGTTTTACGATGCCGACGCCAGTGATATACGTCTTCTTTATCGGCGTAAAGACGGCGATTACGGACTCATCGAGCCGGAATTCAAATAATGCGGCAGCAGTTATATTATGTCATCTTTAATACAGCAGCGGGCTGGGTGGGGATATTGGGGTCATCAGGCGGAGTGCGACGTACTACCCTGCCGTATCCATCACAAAAACAAGCGCTTGCCTCGCTTGGAATTGATACCGCCCAAGCGATTCTTTCAAAAAATAATTTTAGAGACCTGATACAACGATTCCAGCTTTACTTCACCGGTCGCCGCGTAAATTTCCCGGATAAACTTGATTTGAATAAAGCTACGGATTTTCAACGCAATGTCTGGGAGGCAACACGACAAATCCCCTACGGACAGACAAGAAGCTATGCCTGGGTAGCCCAATATTCGGGTAAACCGGGTGCGGCCCAAGCGGTGGGACAGGCCCTTGCAAAAAATACGCTGCCGATAATCATACCGTGTCACCGGGTGCTTAAAAGCGATGATAAATTGGGGGGATTTAGCGGGGGGCTGGAAATGAAAAAACGCCTGCTTGTGCTGGAAAATGTGGGGTTAGATAAGCTTTTATAACAGCCTAGTATTTCTTATCACCGGAAATGTTAGTTTTGTAGAATCTTTTTCTGGCTTCAGCGGTACCCCTTAACATCTGGTTCAGAAAATCTGTCTCGTATTCCTCAATTAAGCCTTCTCCGGCAAAGCTAAAATATTTATTCTCCCCGATAATAATATGGTCGAGCACCTTAAGGCGCATAATTCTGCCGGCATAGACTAGTTCACGGGTTAAACCTTTATCGCTGGAACTTGGTTCAACAGCTCCCGAGGGATGGTTATGAACGAAAATCAGGGCGGCTGCATTACTTTTAATAGCTCCCTCGATAATTTCGCGGGAGGATACAGAACTGCTATTGATGGTCCCTTCCGAAAGGTTTACGGTATTAATTATCTGATTCTGGCTGCTTAAGTAGATAACCTTAAAGACCTCTTTTTTCAGACCGCGCATGGAATGGTAGAGATAATCGAAAACCTCCTGTGAAGAGCGGTAAAAAGGTTTCTCCAGCATTTTTGAATGCAGGAACTCGCGGGCAACCTCTTGCACCAGCTTGATACCGAACGTACTATGGGCGCCAATCCCTTTTATCTGCTGCAGTTCTTCAGCCGGGGCTTCCAGAACGCCGCGTAGCGTCTGAAACCTCTTGATAGCTTCCTTGGCTGACTGCTTGCAGTCTTTACGCGGCGTGCCCAGGCTAAACAGCAGTTCCACGATTTCATAGTCGTGGAAGCCGCTTAATCCGGACTTCAGAAATTTTTCTCGCAGTCTTTTCCGGTGCCCTTGATAGGTATCCGGTGACAGTCTCTCTGCTTTTTCCATTTTTTTACTCTTTTATATTCGACCGTATTGTAGCATTAAAAATGATACATTTCCAGAGGATTATTTATGTTATAATGAGCATTAAAGCAGATTGAAGTTATATAAAAGGAGACTATATGGCCGATAAGGTTACCGACAGAAATCCAATTTTTAGCAAACCACTCCCAGAGATCCTAGACGATATACAAGACGCTGCCGCAGACGCCCGGAGAGCTGCCGAAGACGCTAGAAATGCTGGTGAACAAGCCGCCGAAGAAGTCATGAAGCGATTACGCAAGTTGTTCTTGAAAATGGCTAAAGATATTACGGAAGCGCTGGACGAGCCGAAAAAATAACCGTCAAGCTTTCCGGGAACTGTGTCCTTATTTTAAACCCAACTCACGGTTCATCTGGATAAGACGGATGATATCAGCGCGGCTCAAAAGCCCGCCGCATTTTCCCTGGTCAATAATAAGCACCTGGTTGATATCGTTTTTGGCAATCATCGCCAGTGCCGCGTGCAAATTATCTTCCGGAGATACCGTGTATAGCGGTTCGACGGTCATTATCTGACTTACGGGAGTGACCGTCCACTTATCCTGCGATATTTTTTTTACATCGGTAATAGTAGCAATACCGACAAGCTGACCGTCCCGACAGACAGGGACTGCCCTGCCCTGTTGTTTTCGGAAGATATCCCTGACCAATTCGCCTACCGTTGCCTCGGGCGATATGGTACTGATATCGGGTTTCATCAATTCTCTTACCTTAACGTGACTCAATCGTTCCCGCAGCGTGATTTCCTTGCGACTGGCATCGGCGGAGCTATTGAGAAACCATCCGATAAACGCTATCCACAGACCGCTCACGAAGCTGACGGATATCATCAGGAAAAGCCCCAGCCCGATAAAAATCCATCCGAAGATTTGCCCCACCATCCCGGCAATATCGGTCGCTCGGGCTAGATTGCCCGTCGAGCCCCAGATGATAGAACGCAGCACACGTCCTCCATCCAGAGGAAATCCGGGCAATAGATTAAAGATGCCCAGATACATATTGATGATAGCCATGTAACTCAATATAGCTGCGAGCGGGGTGGTAGCATCTCCGGGCAGCCTGGAGAGTCCCCAGAAAATAACCGCTATCACAAGACTGGTCGTAGGTCCCACGATAGCCATCGCAAACTCTGCGGCCGGCTTTTGCGGCTCTTCTTCCAGATTGCTGGCGCCGCCGAGAAGAAAAAGCGTAATGCTGTGAACCGGAATACCCCTAGCATTAGCGACTAGCGAATGAGCCAGTTCGTGTAACAAAACCGAAACGAAAATGAGCAGCGCTGCGATGATACCCGTTAGCCAGTAGGCAGCTGTGCTCCAGCCGGGGTATGACACCGGGAAATAAACCATAGCCAGCGTCCAGCTGAAGAATATTAACGCAAATATCCAGGTATAATGGATGCCGATGGTTATCCCGGCAATACGGAAAAGTTTAAACGATGCTTTCATAGTGATATTCCTAATTCAATTCCAGTATATCACTAAAGCCTTTCAACTTTAAGCCCCGCCTCTCCCACCAAATCGACCAGACGCTGCTCAAGCTCGGGACAACAGCCGGTCTGCAGACCGGGCATCTTGAGTGGAACAGCACCGCTTCCGTTGATTACATTCAACTGCACTTCATCATGGCCGATGTAAGTTTTCAGGATAGAAACGATTTTACCCAGTAGCGCTATATCTGCTCCTTCGTCATCAGTCTGCTTGATATTAATGTGCAAGAGATGTCTGGCAGCAGGTGCGTCAACCGGATTCTCCACCGAGACATCCTGCTTTACAGGTACCGTCCTGGTGACCGGCTCTTCCCCTTCCTGGGGGGGCTGGTAAAGACGAACGCTATCACAGCTTATCTGTGCCCTTTCCTCACGTACCCTTACCCTGCCCTGGATAATAAGCTCGTTGCCTTCCTTCCAGAGTTCATCAGTATCAGCATAGACCTTGGGCCAAACCATTACCTCTACCTGCCCGCTGAAATCTTCAAGAATAGCATTAGCAAAAGAACGCCCGTCCTTGGTCAGGAGATACCGCGCCAGAACGACTCTGCCGGCTAACACCACAGTTTGTCCATCGAGTTCCACATTGATTTCTTCACAGAATTTGGTGTTGGGGGTGGCGTTACTGAAAACAGGACTGAAAGGTTTTTCCGAGAAGCTGACACCCAGCAGTTCTTTCTCCCAGAAGGCTTTCTCTCTATCGGTAACTTCCGATGGCGCAAGTTCCAACTCGGGAAGGGGCACTGGGGTCGATTCTCCGAAAAGGTCGAACATCGTGGTCTGCCCCGTTTCGCGGAGTCGTTGCTCGCGCTGTGCCAAGGCTAAAATACGGGCGACACTATTGAGGAGAGTCCCCCGATTTCCCAAGCAGTCTAGAGCACCGGCTTTTATCAGGCTTTCCATGACCCGCCGGTTAACTGCCTGCAGGTTGGCGCGACGGCAAAGGTCTTCGACCGATTTAAATACTCCGTTTTTATTACGTTCGTTGACTAAGGGCTCAATCGCCCCGGGACCAACGTTTTTGACAGCGCCGAGTCCAAAGCGAATAGATGGTTGCTCGGCACCGTTTTCTTCTATGGAAAAATCCAGTTGACTATTGTTAATGTCCGGAGGCAAAACATTGATATTAAGTCGGCGGCATTCTGATATCGCGCTGGCGGTCTTTTCCAGTTCCCCGACATGGATGGTTAAAAAGGCATTGATATATTCTGCTGTGTAATTGGCCTTGAGATATGCCGTCTGGTAAGCAATCAAGGCATAGCACCAGGCATGTGCCTTATTAAACGCATAGCCGGTAAAAGGCTCAATTAGGGCAAAGACCTCTTCCGCCAGCTCAGAGGTAAACTCCTTCTTTTTAGCGCCGCTGATAAAGGCACGTTTTTCCTTCTTCATAGTTTCAGCAATCTTTTTGCCCATTGCCTTGCGGAAAATATCCGCCTGTCCCAGGCTGTAGCCGGCGAACTCCTGGACAATCAGCAGCACCTGCTCCTGATAAACGATAACGCCGTAAGTCTCTTTAAGGATATTTTCCAGGGCGGGGTGGGGATATCGTATCGGCTGGCGGCCGTGTTTAGCATCGATAAAGCGGGGAATGTGCTCCATAGGCCCGGGGCGGTAAAGCGCTACCATAGCGGCGATATCGCTGAAGACGGAAGGTTTGAGTTCCTTAATATAGCGCCGCATGCCGGAGCCTTCCAGCTGAAAGACACCCGCTGTTTCACCAGATGCCAGCAAATCATAGGTCTTTTTGTCATCCATCGGCAGCTTATACAAATCGATATCGATGCCGTGTTTTTCTTTGATAATGTCCCTCGCTTTACCGAGAATAGTCAGATTAGCCAAGCCGAGGAAGTCCATCTTGAGCAACCCGATGCGGGCGATATCATTCATGGAAAACTGGGTCATGACAGCTTCCTGATTATCCGTTTTAGCAGAACGCTGGAGCGGAACATATTTTGTCAGTGGTTCCTTGGAGATAACGACGCCCGCCGCATGAGTACTGGCATGTCGGGACACTCCCTCTACCCGTCGCGCTGTATTAACCAGATTACGGACGATTTCGTCTTCCTGATAAATACTTTTAAGCTCATGGTTCTCGTCCATCGCTCTTGTTAGGGTCATGCCGGGCATACCGGGCACCAGTCGCGCCACCCGGTCGACATCACCGTAGGGCATGCCCAAAGCCCTGCCGACATCGCGGATAGCCGCCCTGGCTCCAAGCGTACCGAAGGTAATAATCTGAGCGACGTGGTCCTGGCCATACTTCTGCGTGACATAGCCGATAACCTCATCACGGCGGTCGTCCTGAAAGTCCATATCGACGTCCGGCATTTCTTTGCGTTCGATGTTAAGGAAGCGTTCGAATATCATGCCGTGTTCCAGAGGGTCTAGAGGAGTTATGCCGAGACAGTGTAAAACGATACTGGAAGCGGCGCTGCCCCGCACCCCGAAAAGAATATTCCGCCTCTTGGCGAAAGAAATGATATCCCATACAACCAGAATATAGTTGGCGAAATTGGTCGTCCGTATGACATCAAGTTCATATTCGAGGCGTTTTTTAATTTCCGGGGTGGGGTCGGGGTAATATTGCTGTAAATTTTCGTAACAGAGGTCGGACAGGAACTTATCGGCGGTCTTGCCCTCGGGGATACCGATTTCCGGCAGGTGCAGCCGCCCGAACTCCATCTCCAGGTCGCACATTGCCGCGATACGCTCGGTATTTTCCAACGCCTGCGGAATATCTTTGTAAAGCTCCGCCATTTCTTCCGGGCTTTTAAGGTAGAAAAAATCACCCGCCATTTTCATGCGTTTTTCATCGTGGATAGTCGTGTTCGTGCCGATGCAGAGCAAAATAGCGTGTGCGGAGGCGTCTTCCTTTTTTACGTAATGGGTATCGTTGGTAGCAACGATAGGTATATTTAGCTCTTTACCCATCTCAACCAGATACTTATTTGCGGCTTCCAGCTCCGGAATGGGGTGCCTCATGATTTCCAGGTAAAAATCCCCGAAAGTCTGTTGATACCATAAGGCAACTTGTTTCGCTTCGGCGTAACGTCCATTCAGTATCAACTGGCTAAGCTCACCGGAGTTGCAAGCACTAAGGGCAATAAGTCCTTCATGATACTGCTCCAGAAGCTCTTTATCCACCCTGGGTCTATAGTAAAATCCTTCCAGATGTGCCTTGGTGGTGAGCTGAATCAGATTTTGATAACCGGTCTGGTTTTTAGCAAGGAGAACAAGGTGATAGTTGTTCCTATCACCGGTATTTTTGCTGAAGCGACTGCCCGGGGCTATATAAATTTCACAGCCGATAATCGGCTTGATGCCGGCTTCTTTGGCTGTCTGGTAGAACTCGATAGCACCGTGCATTACACCGTGGTCGGTTATCGCCAGGCAATCCATGCCGAGTTCTTTAGCGCGGGCGACCAGCTTGGGAATAGAGCACATCCCATCAAGCAGGCTATATTCGGTATGAACGTGGAGATGAGTAAACATGATACCCCTAGAGAAAGGTTTAAATTATTAATTATTATAGCACAGGGCGGGTTTTTTGGAGTATTATTAAGAGACTTAAGGCTAACATATTCGACTATGATTTTAAAATGAAAATCGTAAAAATTACCGCTCGATGGCTTTTCAGCCTGTGTCTGCCGGTGATGCTATTTACCGCCAGTGTCAGCGCGGCCGCCAACTGTATCTGGCTTTACGAGTACGGCTTTAATAAATACGATGTCAGCCAGGTGACGGGACTCGCGCCGGTGGAGATGGAGAAGGTGGCGCGCGGACTAATCGGCTACTGGAACTCCGGCGATGAGACTTTCAATATCACCGTTATAAAGGATGGACACCCTTTTACCGTTTTCAACCAGCGTGAGGTGGCGCATCTTAAAGACGTAAAAGCAATATTCCAGCTGGTTTACAAGCTCCTGATAGGGACAGGGGCTTATGTTTTGATTTATGCCGGTGTTGCCCTTTTCTGGTGGCGGGATAAGCGGCGGCTGGGGTGGGGACTACTGGGCGGAGGGGGGATAACGCTAGTGCTGATGGCGGCGGTGGGCATCATGATTATTTGGGACTTCGACCAGTTTTTTCTACAATTCCATCTTTTTAGCTTCGCCAACGATTTCTGGCAATTGAACCCGGCGACGGACTACCTCATTATGCTTTTCCCGCAGGGCTTCTGGTTTGATGCCGCGCTCTTCTGCGCGGGGGGAACGGCGTTAATGGCGCTTATGTTGGGAGGGGTGGGGTGGTGGTTAAAGAGGAAATATAGGGACGAAAAAAGATAGTAGCACTATTTTACTTTGCCTGTTCTCCTGAACTAAAGGCCTCCTGAACTCGTCCCCGCCATGACCTCTATTTCATAGCTCTTGACGTCCTGGCATGACCCCCAGCAACGGATGGAAAAGTCCCAGGAGTCATCCGGCTTAAGGTTCAGCACACTATCTGTAGAGCTATCTATAAAATTCTTTTGCGAGTCATAAAAACTGACCTTGACCTGGGCAAGTTCAATCGTTATTTGACTTATATTCTTGACGGTTACTATAACAACTGTATTGCCTTCTTGGTCTTTTGTTAATTCCTGGTTCAATACCGCTAGTTCCGCCTTCCTGGTAGCCCCTTCCGTTGTTTGCAAGAAAGAGCAGCCGGAGACCATCACTATGAGTAGAATTAAAATGAAAACAGTTATTTTTAAATTCATGGATTTTATCAAGCCTCCCTCGGTTTGATAATGAAAGAGACTACCAGTAGAGCTACGCCTACCACCAGTAAACCGATGGCCAACGGCAAAGCTACTGAAGTAACATCATTTGCCGCGCCTTCCATCCAGTTGGATAGAGTACTGGGAATATCGAAAACATCCACTAAGAAGTGAAACGGCGAAATCACTTTTACTACAATAATTCCTATCAGGTCCAGACCTCCGAAAATACATAAGTTGGTTCCCAGAGCGCGGGCAGTGGCTCTAATATTCATATTAGCCACGAAAATCAAAGCCGCCAGGACTAATATCAAGACAATCATCCAAGGGTAATATGTTTGAAAATAGTCAACAACCGTCCTGGCAGTAGATAATGCGTCCATGGTCTGGTGACCGAGTGTATCCTCGTCAATAGTATAAGTATCGGGAATATCTTTGATGAAATCATTCAGGTACTGATCGAAATACTCCCTGGCGCTTTCCTGAACCGGGGCGGTTATTTCAGGGGGGAGACCGAAAACAGGTTTTTGCCCGGCAAAGTCTCTTAAATATTGTTCTATAGCAAGATTACGCAAGTCGGAAGGAAGAATTGCCAGATCTGTGGGTAAAATGTCTTTAGGAATTTGCCGGATAATGTCCTGTAAATATCGCGATATTTCTGATTCAGACTTAGTGGCCAACTCCTTCTGTAGATAAGCTTGTGTTTCATCCCATAGACTATCTCCAAGGTTTTCTTTCAATTCCGATAGAGGAATGGTGATTCTCAACGTTTCCGTATCACCCAGTAGATAGTCATACCCGGTGTCGATAGCATCTTTCAATTGTTCTTTTATCCATGGCTCCTGTTTCTCAACGACATTTAAGGCAACATCTTTCATAAAAGGCATATCTTGAGGTAACTCGGAGCTGATTAGTTCATCACCAAAATCCCGGGCGATATCGGATATAGGCACTTTGTCCACTTGATCTGAAACGAAATCTGAGTTGAGGACAGTACCTTGAAGCATAAACGCAACGCTGAAAATGGTCAGCGTTAGGAAAAGGATAAAGCTTAAAAAGCTCGTGGCAATACTTCTTAAAATTCCCATCCGTTGCACCTGTACTTTCCCATAGCTCTCCAGGAAATATTGGTCACAGTCACATACGTTACACCGAGTTTATTCGATAAATTACAATACTGTGCATAGATTTTATCATATCCGACGTCAAATTACATCCAGTTGATATCAAATATTGACTGTAAAAAGTGTATTTAGTAGAATTACATTGTATTATGGGCGGTTAGCTCAGTTGGTTAGAGCGCCGCGTTGACATCGCGGAGGTCAGTGGTTCAAGTCCTCTACCGCCCACCATAGTGTACAGTAGGTAGAACTCCTTCTTTTTCGATAGTCACCTGTTCCGGTAATATCGGTATCGAATAGCTTAAAACTGCTTTATTACCAGTCACCATTCTGTAAAAATGATATTATCCAGCCACGGCAACCTGATAACATTAATTGTCCAGTCTAATTTATCAAGCAGAATATCATGCGTCTGACGTTCCACCTGTACCAGCCAATCACCATTACGGAGTATTAATAATCCCCGGCGCTGGAGGAACGCAACACGGAAACCCTCGGTGGAGATATTTCCCAATGCTGGCCAGTTTTGGATAACCGATTGGATAAGGTTATCTGATTCCAGCGATTCTTTCTTAGATATTTCAAAATCACGCGCGACAGGCTCTGCCAGACTCCTGCCGCAGAGGACTTTATTAAGCGGCAACTCATGTTCGGGAGCTTCTAGAGAACCATCGACAATATATTGCAGCAGATGGACTGCCCTTTCGCTTGCCTCGGAGTTAACAAAAAATCCTTCCTTCACCAAGTTGACACTTTCAAAAAACCGGTTTAGAAAAGGCCATAATATAACCAATCCTGTGTTTTGGATATAAATCTCCTTGGAATCATCGACCGATTCGTTTCGGCTTGAAATAGAATACCGCCGCTCCACATCTCTTGTCCCGATATTGCTATGATACATCGCCTTAATAAATCCACCCACCTTCTCTACTTCGTGAGATGTGATTCCTTGTGTTTCACCTTCAAAATCACCCGCTGCACGAGGTATTGACTTCATCGCTGAATTCGCCGGTACGCCAGAAATCATGTCATTTAACATATACTTTTTAGATGAATCCGATTGATGTTCCGGCTGATATTTCCGTTTCTTAATAGTAGTGACTTTATATTTATTACTTCCTTGGATATTTTTTTCTAATTCAGTCCGATGTAAATCGGAATCGGTGAGATTGTTTGTCGTTTTTACCCTCGCTCCCATCCCTTTTATCGCTACCCCTTTATTTACTTTTGTGAATTCGGCCCGGCGTTCGCTATTCGGCAAATCGGCATCTATAAGGTTTTTTTCTAATGGCTTGGCCTGTTTCTTTGAGTTTTTTCTGGTCGATTGTTTCATTGTTGGTGTATAGTCTGGTATTGCCTTTTCCGATTCCTGACTTCGTACCTTTACAGCTTTTTTCATCCTGATATTTTGATGGGCTAATCGGAGTGCTGCGTTCAATTCATGCTGTAATTCCCGGATTTGATTTTTAGTTTCTGATAATATTTCTTTTTCAAAAACAGCCCGGATTACGCTTTCAAGCCGTGAAGCCACTTCTTTTTCGAGATATGGTAATGATATAAACTGCTCCAGTAATCCTAGGATTTCTTCATATTTTGTATATAACTCTGTTTTTCTCCTATCTCCAGGAAGCAGTGTCTTGCGTGATTTAGTCCTTCTGTTATTCGACGTTGTTTTTTCTTGCCGTATATAAGGATAGTTAGAGTTAATATCCTGCTGAAGTGCCGCAATTATTGATTCTGCTCGCCGGAGCAAGTTTTCACTTTCAGCGCTTGTGCCGATCATCCTACCTGGTACAGTCGAATATTTCTTTTGAAGTTCATTCTTTTCAGGGTATATTTTTGAATTGGAAACACTATTTTTAATTAGCAGTTCATTCCCCGATGATTTTAGATTTCGTGACAGGCTTCCATCTTCAGGCATTACACCGGAAATCTCAACCGGCGTCGCCAATGATTCTCCTTTAATTTTATTCTTGACACTGTGTTTTTCAGATTTGGTAAAATTTTTCTTCTGCGTCAGATTGTGAACCAGTACTTCCAGGCGTTCCAATATTTTTATATTTTCAGCGGGTAATATTCTGCGTTCTACCGAGCGTAGTCCTTTAATCAACTCCTCAAACCAGACCTTGTATTCAGAGGAATCCCCGTTTCTGGATAATATTTTGGTAATATTTTCCAGTTTTTGAAGGTGCTGATTCACTAAAAGCGAATGTTTTGCAGTCGATTCTCGGGCAACACGTTTAGGAGTGGCAGGCACCCGATTATTTTCGGTAATAGGCGATTCTGATTTGCGGACGGATTGCTTCGCCGGGCGGGCAATAAAATCTCCTGCCTTTATCAGCTTTAAAAATGATTTAATCGCCCTTTCAAGCGAATCCATGGTTTCTTTCAATCCGTCTTCTTGATTGTTCCATCGCGCACGCAGTTTCTTTCTTGTCTTAGCCAGTAAAAACTCCAGTTTTCGGATTAACTCTTGCTGTTCACGTGTCTGTATTGTGTTTTTTACTTTATTTGAAAGCCCTTCAGGTGATTGTGCTGCAGCCTGAAGTTCTGGTAACATATCTCCCTGAACTTGCCTATTGAAAGAATTATCGGATACTAGAGTTGCTAGCACTTTACTTATATGAAGTCCGTTTTCGCCGAATTTTTCGGCAGCTTGTCTGACGGCCCATGTAAGTTCTTTGTACGCTACCCCGAACCTCCGGGAGAGACGTATCAGTAGTTCACCACTAAAGCGGATTAAATCCGACTGCTCCTGCGGCGTACCAACGATAAAAGGGAAAACTTCACTCCAAAACGCCAGTCTGCTTTCACTTCTCGAGTATTTCACCCCAACATCAGCAAGTAAAAAGGCTTCGATAAAAGCCGGAAGAAACCGGCGAAAAACGGGGTGAAATTTCCGGAGTATAGCCCCGGCTACTGACAGGAGGACACGGTTAGGGAACTGGTAGACCAGCCGTTTAAGCTTGGCCGCATCGGAAACCAACCGAATAACGATATCCGCTAAATCATCCGGCGATTCTGCCACCAGTCGCTTGAGATTGCCCTCGATTTCCCCGGAGTCCATCTTGTCCGCCCACCAGGGTAGAGTACCGGTATCAATAAAATATTCGAATAGTTTCAGCCGCGAGACATGCTCGGGTATTGCGTGGAAGCCTTTCACACATATTCCTGCGGATATATCTTCGCTTTCCATGCATCCTGTCTCTGCCTTCAATAAATCCATTAGCCTAGATTCCGTCCTGGCGGGCAGTTCCGTTTCCAATTCGCCGAGGAGAATAGAGCCAACATCAATACACAAAGAATCAAACCGATGGACGACGTTGGGGCTTCCGACCTCGTTGCAGCACGACTCGATGACCGGGACGACACTTTCCCGATAAATCCTGCTGACTGTATCCTGTACCCGGTGGGCAGTCGCCGGAGACGGCAGTACCAGCTCTAAAACCTGGTTTTTGATGATGTGCCTTGGTGTGGTCATGATATTCTTGAGAACCCTACGCTTTTATAGCGCACCCGATAGAGATACAGTCGACAGCAGGGGGTTTAAAGTAATCCGGCAATAAAAGCGTTAAGGTGCTTTCTTTATCCAGTTATGGGTTATTCTCCCCCTTTTTGTATGAATTAAGCTTGAGCATGCTTAATATCCGATATACTTCATGATGAAGGTATAGACTTCACGCGCCGTTGTAAAAGTGGACATTGACATAGTTTTAACCGGTGTTTTCCTTCCCAGACCTTTTACAACCGCGACATCTCCCTCTTCAATGGACATGGCACCGTGGACTTTATCTACAATTTGAACCTCGGTCGCTCCGGTATTTTGAGCCGCCATGGCTATCAATTCACTAATACGCCTCACCCTACCTTCCCAAGTAGTTGTATTGAAATACCTGGAATGATACAATAACTGTTCTGCTCCAACAGCCAACCTTGCTTCATGTCTTTCCGGTAGAAAATCGCATAAATAGTATGCGCAAGCGCCCGACCCCCCAATCCTAGCTGCCCGCACCGCTTTATCTTCTAAACTAAATATCCACGGGGGTATCTGTACTCCTGTCTTGACTTCCTCTTCCTCTTTCTCCCCTAATTCAAGCGGTTCTTTCCCACTCCTTCTTTTAAAGACAGGCAGTCCTAATTCCATAGATTCCAATCCACTTTCTTCAAGAGAGGAAGTCCCAATTCCTTTCATCGCTGCTTTTTCACCGCGGGTCACCAGGCTATGTATACGAGTCCTGAAGTACCCTTCACGCTTTTCATCGTTGCCGACAATCCTCTCCATTTCTCCTAACAACCATCCACCCAGCTGCCTGAAATCATCAGCTTCCGCCCAAATATCTCTAAACACCATTTCAGCTCTTCTTTTATAGTTCATACCTAAAAACAATTCCCCTCTCTTGCTGGCCGGTTCACCGTTCTCCCTAATATCCATAATTTCTGCCAATATGAACCGGAGGTTTCTATATAAATAATCAAAATCCGGGTGTCCGCCCGGGAGGGGCGACCTCTGAATAATGTGTTTCGAGACATTATTTTTCCGCTGAACCAGTTGAGTAGATTCCATACGCGTTTCATTTTCCCTGCTTTGAATCTGGTTCTCCTTTATTTGATGGGTGCTTTTTCGTTGACCAGCCACCCGTGGACTATCACCAATCATAAACTGCAACCCTGCCTGGGAAGAGACCGCCCGATTGTCTTTAAATTCCGCAGTCTCCTGCTTGTTGTCCTTCTTTTGAGTGACCGCACCGGCAATAGCCTGGTCGCTACTTAGTTTTCCAGATTTTCCCGCAAAGGTTTCCATATCAGAGACCTCCGTGTTTATTACTTCCCTTTAACATGCAACTTTGTCCCCATAACGTCCGCCTCCTTCTCCAATGCTGCGTCTTCATTCACCGGTATTCCGGCTACAGCACCTGTTGGGCGAACGCGACCCTGCTGCTGTTGGATGACATGCGCCAGCTCATGCCCGATAATTTGCCGTCCCTGACCAGTCGCAGGGTCGAAATGGCCGGGGGCAAAATGTATGTGGCTACCCTGGGTAAAAGCCCGGGCATTTACTTTGAGGGCGCTTTGTGAATTTGTGTGAATACGGACATCGGAAAAATCGGTTTTAAAGCCAGCCTCCATATTAGTTTTTACTTCATCCGGCAAACCAGTCCGGTTGGTATAAGCTGACTGACCAGTCCGATACCTGGTTGCTTCGTCGATATTGCTTTTCCGCTGCACCGCCGGACCGAAGGCATTACGCTGCCGTTTTTTTTGTTCGGCAATACGCTGGCTGACATCGATACCGGAGCGAGCCGTATTAGCGGTCTTCCCGGATGCTCGGGCGGAGGCACTAACCTCACTCTGTCCATTCCTGGAAATATCATGGGCTAAATATTGCATCATTCCAATCCCTCTTTAGAGGAACCTCCCTTCTTTGCTGTATTCCCGCCTCACACCGGCAACCAGATGACGGTTATTTATCATCTGGGTTCCTTCGTTAACCGCCATTAGCGAGCAATATCTAACGACGTTAACGATAGCGCCTCCGGCGAGTTCGTATTTTTCAGCTATCTCCTGGATATTTATCTCTCCTTCCAGACGCGCAACAGGACCGAAAGCTTTCTGCCAGAGTTTCAAACGCTCTTCCTTTTCCGGCACAGGGAAGTAGATGATGGACTGGAATCTCCGTATAAAGGCATCATCAAGGTTAGCGCGCATATTACTGGCGAGGATACCAATTGTGAAAGGTCGATACGGTAAACGGCACGCTGCGCCTGCTTCCCCAGCAGGGTGGCACTCAACGTCTTTCCGGTGCCCGGCGGACCATAGAACAGTGCCGTATATCCCGGCCTGATACGCTTTTCCAGGTTCCAATCATGCCGTATCGCTTCGCCGTGTTTCATCCAGACGATTAATTCTGACAGCTCATCCATAATTTGTTTCGGCAGGACAAGGTCTTCCCAGTCCATTAGCGTCTCCAGTTTCTTCGCCGGGAAATTTTCGCTATATTCAGGCTCGCTGTTGCGACCACGTGTGATCAGGCTGAACGTATCTCGACTTAGACGCAGCGGCACGCTGGTAAATGGTTCGTTATCCTTCGTGGAATCGAGTTCGAGGATGCCGTCACGACTGAAAGGATGTGCGTGCTCGAAAAACCGGCTGCACGAAAGATAGGGTTCTATTTCTTCACCGGCGAGGATGAACAGGGCGGTCTGTACCGTGGGGATAAAGCCGCCGTGACGTTGGCCCTGGATACCGCCGAACTCGGTAAAGCCGCGGTCGAACAGCTTATTACGGGTGAAGAAGATATCCAGCAACTGGGGCTTGATTTCAGGAGCAAGCGCCAGCATCAATACCAGGCGTTCCGGCGGCGAAAAATTATAGCGGTCGATAAACCGACCGTACCATGTACCGTTATCAATAGAGGGCATGGGCACTTCTATTACCGTTTCCGTACTGTCCGGATTGAAATATATGCGTATTCTCTCCTCCAGGACATAGCGGAACCAGGCAAGCTCATTTTCCAGTTCTATAGCGTTTTGAATGTTTTCCAGCATAGGCATGTCCTTTCCCGATGGTGTTTTTATCAGAGACGTTTCTGTGGATTCGTGGGCCTACTTTTTCTTTTTCTCGTCCCGCCCATAGATGACCGTGTACCTATGGTAAATATTGGTTGAGGACTGCTGAAAGAAAGCAGCAATATTTTTAATTGTAAATCTGGGTCCATCCAGTTCCATATACCATGAGATTCTAAAACGGTTTTTAGCTCATGAGGGGTACTAATAAAATCAGAAAAAGGCTGAAACCGGGCTGGCTCTTCAGTTAATATTGGTGATATTGGGCTCAAATTTATGATTGCGTTGGTTAGTTCTACTTTTTCCGGTACCCAGTTATTCACTGTCACTGTGTTAGCTTCTTCTTTTCCACCAAAAGGGTTAACAGGAATCCCCAGAGCTTCGGCCCATGCATCAACCGTTTTTTTAAAGTCCGGGCCGTAAGTCACCTTTATCTTGACACCCTCTACGTCTCTATCCTTCATTAACACGTTTTCTATTGCTTTATATATCCCGATGTTCATCGTCCTGGACATGCCAACGACATTTAATGCACTATCCGCTAAATCAACTTTTGGGTCGTTTTTATCCCAGAGAGCATGTGCTATCAGGTGTCCCCCTTCAAACTTCTCTATAAATTCACGGTTTAAAAACAGAGAGTCTCTGGCAAAACCCCCTATCAATCCGGTTTCTTTGCTGGTTCTTTCTGGCTTCCCGTTGGGGCGGCTGGTATTTATTTTATCGGCCGTTACCTCCTCCGTTCTTTGCACATTATTTCGATGATAGGTAAGGCCAGATAAAGCCAAATATTTTTTAATATCCGTTTTTTTGCTTATAGCAAGGTCAGCTTTATGTCTCCACAGCCCTTCATAAAGCGAATTGTAAGGCCCTAGTAGATCATCACCTGTTGAGTTAAAATTTTCTACCTTACGCTGCGCCACAGCAGAGCTTAGAGATAATAACCCCCGCGGATTTTCCGGCTGAACAATCCTATCAGGATAGTAGTATTCGTTCAAAATATCCTGCAATTTGCGTTGGGCTACAGTTTCCTGGCGGTTATCCACGAACTCCAGTGTTCCTTGCCTGTTACCTCTCTGTCGAGAAACGATATTAGCTATGACATCGCTCTGATTCTGTTTACTTGATATATCCATTACCGTATTCATAGACCGCCTCCATATCCGGTTAAATCGTGCTTTTCCTAGGATTATTTTAAAATTGCCATCCGATTACCTGCGCATTAGCAGCTCCGGCATTCTGTATCAGAGCGGCTTGAGCGCCTGCACGCCAGCCGGGCGCACCCGCTGCTAATACCATTGCGTCTGGATAATCCCCAACTAAAACTCGTTGTACGCGAATAAGTGCCCCTGGTCGCAGAGATTGACCGACACTTACCCACACGGGAGGAACATTTACAGCATCATCATGTCTGGACTCGACGGTATAATCTTGCCAGGGACCCCAATCTGGCGCCATAGCCATTCCCGGTCCTTGATCATTCTGTATCCTTACACGGCATCTGTAATTAACATCAGGGCGTACCGAATTCCAGGGAGGATTTACTATATCCACATTAACCTGGTACTGAAGATAGCCTTCACCTCGCAAGTCGAAATTACCACCCCCTGGCTGTCTGTACAGCAAGTTTTTTACTCTTCTTTCCACAACGTGATAATGTTCCATGTTTGCTTCATTCGTTATCGGTGCCAGGTTAGCCGGTATGCCTAAACCGCCCAAATCATCGTTTAACAGGTGACCCAAAACCCAGGCTCCTCCATATTTCTGTTCGGTGTCTGCCCTCGCCTGGGTTGGGGCGACTGCCTCTGTTGGTCCAGACCCACGTACCGGCTGATTTACATCCAGATCAGACTCCATAGACGTCGCAAACGCCGTTTGTGAAAGCATTCTATTACCCGGCAAAACGGCGTTGGGTGAATCATAATGGAAATTCTGTGTATTGCCATACCGTATATCCGTTAACCTTTGGATTACTGCCATATCCGCGGGGATATTGTTATTTATTTGCATGTGTTGAGCAGCCACCCGGGGGCTGTTGTTTATCATTGCATCAAGTTTCCTTTGTGCTACTGCCCCGGTACGATTATCCACAAAATCAAATATTCCTTGCCCGTGGCTATTCTGTAGAGAAACTATATCGGCAACTGCGTCACTCTGATTTGGTTTATTTGATACCTCTACTGTATTCATATAATATCTCCCTCATTCTGCCTTGACAGTCATATTGGTGGTGATGAATTGCGCGGTGCCGCTTTTTTTCATAACGCTATCCGGAACCGGCACACCGGTTGCTTCATTTACGTATATAGCCGGCACGGTGACATCAAAATCTATCTGGAAGGTCTGCCCCTTGAGTAAAATGGCTTTCCCACTGTTCTTGGTCTTGGTTGTCTTGTTGGAGTCCTGTATCTTTACCGTTACCGTGCCCATGCCCGGCGTAGTGTAATAGGTTGGGGAGATATACGGCTGGGGTGCCAGCAGCAGGATTGGTGTTTCATCGCCTTCAAGGCATATCGCCATTGCCATTACTTTAGTATCGGAACTTGAACCCACCAAAGGGATAGGAGCCGTGAGGGTCGGGTAAGTTTCCGGAGGGTTCATAGTTATTTGGAGGAAGTTACCAGTGGTTATTATGTAATCCAACGCCATTACTATCTCCTTATTCTATAGCCTGCTGCCTCGTATCGAATAATATAATTCCATTTCCTCCGAGCTCGGTTTGATACCGGCCAGTAGTTTGGTAAAAAGCCTGAAGAGGAAATCGACTTCGCTAAGGCCTCTTTCAATCTCTTTAATCCCCTGGTGCCGCCTCTCTATATCCTCACCACGAAGCGGGTGGGGCATTAATTCCTCCAGCCAGGCTTCTCCACCGCCACCCGTTTTGCCGTAATACTTCACGGTGCCGGGATATTTTTTTAATAATTCTTTTAACGGCAAAACACTCAAGCTTTTACTTCCCAGCTTCGATATGATTGATACGGCATCTCGCGGGTCGGATTGCCCTATGTCGATGCCGTGGACGATACCGGTGTGACTCACGCCTTCTTTATCATAAAAAGCGACTACGTTACCTGCCTGCGGAACATCGACTTCTGTATACTCATCACTTAATACACGGGTAACATACGCTCCGTCCATAGAATACGGACCACCCTCCACGCGATAGCCCCCGAAGGTAAAGCCGTGGCAGAAAAACGTCGTATTATCATCAGGTTTCATTACTGTTATGGGATTGTCCGCGTCCGTATCTACCAGGCGATAAGTCCAGTGGGTGCCGTAAGCATCCATACCAGAATCAGAGAAATAGGTCCAGCGTTTCTGCCTTATCGTCCCCCATTTAATACGCTGTAAGACCGGCGGCGTAGCAGACTGATATGAAATAAGCTCTTTATCATTTTTTAATTGAAAGCTTCCGGTGTTTTCTATTTGTTTAGGCTGAAGGATAACACTATTTCTTCCAGCGAGATTGCTATTATTTGCAGTTTCCATGAGGAGTGCCTCTTGAGTATTCATACGAGAACCACTGTCAATCATCCGTTGCAGAACGATTTGCAAAACCGTATCAGCCCTGTTATCAACAAATATATCGGCAGATTGGGAAATACCCGGATACTGTGCCAAGGCACCCGCCATAGTCTCTTGCTGCTTATTAGTGTTTGCTTTTCGGTTTACTATCTCTGCTGTTTCCATCATTAGTTTAATCTTTCATGATTTTTCCGCCCTGCCGATACCCAGCAACTCAATTAGCTTTTCGGCAGCTTCCGGGGCTTCTGATGACTCACCGGCTTTTTGCTGCTGCCAGATTTCGTACCATTTTTCAAATTCTTTGATATACGCCATATTCCGCCAGTGAACGCTGGCATGGATATGAGCGGGGATTTCTGCCCATATCGTTTCTTCTACGAACCGCCGGAACGCTTCATCCCGAAAACGACCAATCCAGTCCGGAAATACAAAGCTTACTTGAAAGGAATAATCGTCCTGGTAGCCAGCAGCATCACCGGAACCTTCTTCTGTTGCTGTTTCATCCCTTATTCTATTGACTGCAAGAAGCAGAATATGCTCGATAAAATGAAAACCCTCCTGTTCTATCGCGGCAAGACGCCTCCTCTTGAAATCTTTGATGCCGAGTTTTAATGCGATACGTTGTTCTAGTCCGGACACATTATCAGAGTCCCAGACCGAGCTTTTATCAGAATAATCAAACGCTCTGGAGCGACCGGTACTTACCAGCGGATATTTTTGGAGGAATTCCTGCTTGGCGGAAAGATATTTTCCTGATACATCGCTTTCGCGATAAAGTATAGAAACATCGGCTAATTCCTCGGAGAATCGCGCTAACTGGTGATTGATGAACCTATTACTCCGATTCAAGGCAATATAAGGCTCCTCGATTATTTCCTGTAATTCCCCACCCAGGCTCTCATGTCGCTTTCGCGCTCCGGCGAGAGGTTCCAGTGCATCATTGATTTCCTCGCTGTTTTCCTTCAACAACTTGACGATAAACGTTTCCTCTTTAGAATTAAAACCGGATTTCCTGATTGTCCTGGACTCGACATCTTCCGGTAACATATTAGAGAAGTACGAAGCTTCTGGATAATCATTCAGCGCAAACAGGTCTTTAACGTGCTCAAGCTGGGACAGATAATTAGCCAAGACCTGGTCGAACAGCATCAGGTAACCTCTTAGCTGGTTAGCCTGTGCTTTACGCCGTTGCGACGCGTCTTCCGGCAACCCGAAATGGCCTACACCGTAATTCAACGGGAGTTCATTCTGGATGGCCTCGTAATCATCGAGGCTGCGGTAGTTCCCTGAAGGTGGAAAAAAATCCAGCTCCTGTTTTACGACAGTTTTAATGATTTGCGTGCCGGCAGATAACTGATTTTGTTCAAGCCTCTTCTCATCTATATAGCAGGACATATTCCCCTTAAAAATCTTGATAAGGTTGCCTTTTTCCCACCGCGGAGTATATCCGGGTATGATATCCAGCACCCAGTCATGCCATTTCCCGGTTGCCCCGGACATATTAAGATTTTCCACAGTCTTGACTTTGGGGATATCCTGAAGAAGGCGTATAAGGTCCGAAGCATGAAGCTGGGTCTTCCTCTCCGCTTCTTGAAGATTTTTTACATCTATAAAACCATGTTCCAGGGGCGGGCCATCAAAAATTTCTGCAGCGCCATAGCCGCGGGTGAACATCTCATTACGATCAAGAAACTGTACTACCGGCGAGATAAAATCAGCCAATCGCGCGTAAATTTCTGCGAGCACAGCGGTAGCATCAGCATCGTTTTCAATTGATACATCTGCTCTAACCCTAATATTTTCCGGGGGTAAAACGCTAATCGCCAGGAAGTCCTCGCAGAGATCGCGATGAGCGAGAAGCTTCGCCCTGACCTTTTTCACGAGAACCGAATTATCGTTCGCCGTCCCGTATTCCGGTTCGATATAAACGCCATAATAGCCTTTCGTACCCGATGGTCCTTCCACTATTTCTAGCCAGGCGTTTCTAACACCATCGATATCGATAATCAGCTTGCGGAAATCCTCGATTGTAACCGAGTTGACAGTCAGTATCTCGCGGGCAGTAAAAAACTGACGCTGACCATTGTTTTTACCATCGGGTGGTTCCGCCAGGATATCACTGATATTAAAGTTGAGACGATAGCTCAAGTCCGTGATGGCATAGCAGAGCGTTTCCAGGACGGTAATGCCTGGATCATGGTTATTGTAATCTGTCCAGTAATCGCCACTAAATTTTTCAATGAAATCGATTGCCTCCCGGCGGAGCAGCGCGTAATCCATCCCCGGCTGGTCTGGAGGTCGATTGGAAATAACCGGAGCTTCCATCATCTTTCATCCTCCGTTTTTTGAGAAATTTCCGCATTCACGGGCTCATCATGAAACGCCCGCTCCAGGGTCGCCACAACAACAACATCACCGCTTCCCTGGTAATAATCAGTGAAAAACCAGGCTGCATTTTTTAGTGTGCATCGCACGACCAGTTCCACACTGCTTCCGGTTATATTACAGGACGCGATTTCAACTCCGATGGCGTTGATGCGTTCCCGCCTTTCGTATTGCATCCGCCAGCTCCCAAGCATGGCTTCCGCTTTCAGGACTCTACCGGGAAAGTTTACGGTGATGTGTATTTCTCTAGTGGACTCTTTTTGTTTTGTGAAAGACCATGATACCTTCTGAAAATCCACTACCGGGATTCCCTTTACCGTGCCTTGCACATCCAGTGTTGCCTGAGGACTTGTTGTGCCGATACCAAAATTCCCCGTCTCCTGTTCGATAAACACCCGGCTTTTACCGGAAGCATCGGCAAGGTTCAATCCTGGATTGCCCGTATCGCCGGCCATTCTAAGCCGCCATGCCAGACTGTCATCAACGTCAGCTAAGTCCAGGATATTTCTATCCTTATCACGAGCGGCAATCTTGACAGGTTCGTGCGGGCCTGGTTTTTCGATGCCGTCATCGGTGCAATTAACCACCGACTCGATAAAATCGGCGAAGTCATTTCCGCTGGGTCGGGAACCCTCGCGGAACCTTTCCATAAGCTGGTCTCTTGTCTTTTTCTTTGCCATTTTCAATGCTCCTTTTCATGATCTTGTCTGGAATCATCCGATTGCTGCTCCCGGGTTTTTCTCACGGTAAAGTCTTTACCCAATCTCATCCTCCCGATGCTATCCTGCGGACGTTGCGGTCGGTTGACATCAAAATCCGTACCGATAATCATATAGCCGAGACCCGTGTATTCCTCTTCCCGGTATCCCGCGGGGGGTACCCGGTCGATGATATGCTCCGGCGCTGAGACGAGGATAACATCCGGTCCGGGGTAGTAATTGGAATCTCGCTGCATTTCAAACGGCTCTACGACCTTCAAATCAGCAACAAAATCCACGTATTCTCTAGTCTCGATAAAGCGTAGCAAAGCAGAGTCCTGTCGACCGGTGTAAAAGCATATTTCGTCACTCTTGCCGTAAGCCCATGGAGATAGGAACTCCCGCAGTTCTTGGTTCAACCTGCCAAGATAATAGCCGGGATCATACCCCAGCCCCAACCCGATGGTCATCCGGTACTGCAACCGGCGATACCTCGGATTGCGTACCTCCGGTTGTACAAATGGAGGCGCACAAGATTTTAAATAATCCGTGATTTCTTTCAACGTACGCAGGGGAACACCGGGTTCGAGAGAAGACGATGGCAGTCCTGCCCTGATATCCGGCACGACTACAATAACTACTCCCCCTGAAACCGGTCGCTGTTTAGGTTCCAGTTGCATGATTTCCGCCTTATTGAGGCATTTAGTTTTTTGCACCGAGGGGAAATTTTCCAGGATAATACGTTCGTAGTCCCAACCTGCAAGTGCCCGCTGCTTGTGGCGCAGCCGTTCCGCAACACGAGTCATGAAAGATTGTCCGGTTTCTTTCATCCTTCCGTTGAAAGAATCGAACGGCTGGGTCACCGATTTTATAGCCGGATTTTTCTGCACCAGGCCTTTGACAGCTAATGCTTCCAGGGGCTTGGCCAGGTGGTCCGGGGCATTACCCAAATCTTGAAACGTGGCCATCGCCGCCTGTGTTTCGATTCCAATTATATCCGGTACAACACCCGGGTTCTCCTTGGCTGCGGCACGTAGCCAGTGCAATCCGGGAGGCATTATCGTATTTTCTGTGCTCGTTTCCTCCGGCACACTGAAACTAATAATACCTGTAGCAAGGAGAGTATCCGTCGTGTCTATCAGGATAGAGGGTTTTTTGAAATCCAGCCATTGGTTCCGGGAGAGGTAGCTCCATCTGATATCTACCGGTTTTAACTCGTGGACAATCTTTCCCTGCTCCGGTCGGTAAAGCAGGGAGATATTTGCGGGTGGTTTCAGTTCCGAAAGACCAAGGTATAGGCACCCTTCATCATCGTAGCGGGGCAGCAGGCAACGTTCCGGTTGAGCGACATTATCCAGGTCTAAATACCCGAATGGATGGAGTTGGAACAAACGACCTGTCATTTCGGTCGATGCATCGATACCGGCTCTATTGGAAATATCAATTTCGACTGAAGACGTGTAATCAGCCGATATCGTCTTTATCACCGGCACATATGGCAGCGGAATAGTTTCCGATATTTCTGTTTCTACATCGGTACCTTCCTTTTTCTTGAAAGTGACACCTGCCTCCTTTGAGAGTTTATCGAGTTGTTTTTTGGCGTCCTTGAGTTTTTTGGCGATTGCCTTTTCTTCTTTTTCGACTACTTTCAGTAGAGCGCCTATTTTTTTAACGGTAGCCTTGACTACACTAAAAAACTGCATTAAAAGTCCGCCTATCTCCTTGGTAATTAGAGGAGACTTCATCAGCTTCAGTGCCTGGTCGAGTTTGACTGAAGTGAGGGCGACGATTTTCCGGGCTTGTATGGTTGCCGCCTCGTTAATAACCTTCGGATAGGCGCTTTGCTGAAAATCCGGCTCGCCGAGTTCCAGCTTAAAACAGCGGGACATTTCCAGCGGGTCTTGGCTTATAGGTATTTCTACGGCGGGAATAGCTGAATATTCTTTTAAATCAAATCGACTATATTGCAGGGATACTGGTTTCCCCAGCAATGCCCCGAATAACTGTTGGGCCTCCCCGACGGGCACCCATACCTGATTGAGCAGTATTTTTAATTGAGCGTTAAAGCTGTCATTGGTGATTGGGGCAGGCGTAGAACCGTATTGAAAATATGGCTTGTAATATTCCTCGAAGTCCGCCGGTAGATTTGCCCACTCTATATGCAAGTCGAATGAATCAAGGCGTTTTACAGCCAGTTCGCGATGAGCAATATAGAATCCTGTTCCTACTTTTGGGGTGCTACCGAATGGTTCAAAGGGCTTTTTTGTATTTAGCACCAAAGTCTCATTCCGCAGCAATACGTCCTGTATTCCTTTGACGTCAACCTCTATGAATGCTTTTTCAGGTACAAACCTGCTGAACTGTTCATAGTAACTGGACGATGAGGTCTCCGGAGTGGAATTCTTCAGTAAAAACCGGATAAACGGAAAAGCGCTTGCTATGTCGTGGAATGAGCCGTCAGATTCGGGGGCGGTAATAGCCGGAGCGGAAACGTAAAGGTGCAGCGTGAACCTCAAGGTGTTCTGAAGCAGAGTACAACATTTAAAATTGGATGCTTTTTCTACCCTGCCGATATGGACCAGCGTCACTTCCCAGAGGTCTTTTTCTCCGGTAATGCCCGTTATCTTATAGACTGTCCCGTTGTCAGCTACAATACAGCGTCCCGTTTGGCTGTTATTAAAGTCATGCCAGTTCACAATGTACTGCACAGGTGAGTCCTTCCCCGATTCGGCAATAATCCGTAACTCTTTTTCATTATAGGTATCGCCGGTATTACCTCTTATAAAGTTACCGGCTGCCAATCGCGGCCGATTGACTTTCAGCCAGTCTTTGCCTGTACTGACACTGATTTCGAACGGGCAGGCAGAATCATGTACAAGCCCAGCGAATTGCTCGGGAAGCTGGCTTCCATCTCCTCCCGCCAGGGTAACTATTATCGTCCTCTCACCTTCTTTTAGCGAAAGGAGCGGACTCGTCACTGCAAAACCGGTATTCAATTGGTTTCCACCTGTCATATTGACGAACGTCCTGGTTCCGGGCGGAATTGCCAACCTCCCTTTTTCTGCATCGGCAATAGATGCAGCGTGGATAGTGTGGACATGACCTCGGTATTTCCCGGCATAAATAGTCTTGATACTGGCTAACCGCGCCCGGTTAATGACTATATCTTCATCGGTAGCATAACGGATATCGATACCCCTGCTGTCTTTACCGGCATCGAGCAGTGTGCCTTTGCCGATATGGCAAGAATCATAACCCTTTGCCAGTTCAAACACTGCGTACAGACTGTCCGGAACCATCGCTTTCGCCACCAGATGTAAAACATCCCGATAGTAATACTCCAGGTGCCGGCGCGTAATATCACGGAACTGCTGACGGGGGTGACGCAACAGATGAAGAAAAGCGAGTAATAATACCAGATGGGGCTTGCCCAGGTTTCTTGCAAGTGTGGAGTTTTTTTCGACAAAACCTGAATCATTCATGTATCGAGTTATCAGGCGTATTTCTTCACTTGGGTCAGTGACAGCTCCGCCGGATACATTAAAGAGTGACGACCAGTTCCCTTCCGGCTCGTTCTTTTCATTAAAGAAACGTATTTTTTTTGCATAAGCACAGACATATTTCAACAGGTCTTCATCCGAACGTTCCTCCACAGATACATACTGCGGCTCTAATGCCGGCATCATCCTGCTGTGTTGTCCTGTACCATCTCGTGCCACTATTTGTCCTTTTTCGTTCATCGCTATTATCATCCTCGATATTTACCGATAGCAGCACTATAATACCCGGGCGGCACTTAAATCAGGGGAGGTAGCCTCATTAACATAGAACGGGTATACCATGTTGAATCTAGAATTGGTAGTCCTGATGGTATAGTCAATATGCACTAGCAGCACGCCGGGTCGGTCTTCCGATTCGGTAACCAGCACATCGTTCACTTTTATCCTCGGCTCGTGTTTCAGCAGGGCATCGGAGACTGCTGACCGCACGCCGGATATCAGACTCTCGTTCATCTCCCCGAAAACGAACCGGTTCAGGTCGCAGCCGAAATCGGGGTGCATGAGTCGTTCACCGGGACGGGTCGATAGTATCAACATTATCGACTGGGTGATATTTTCGATCCCGGATACCATAACGACACCTTCGCCAGAGCCACCGAATTCCGGAGGAAAACTCCAACCCGTCCCTATATAAGCGCTCTCACCTTGCATCGGTTCCTCCTTTTTCATTCTGGATATGCCGTCATTCTTAATTGATATCTACCTGTGAGCCTTCAATTTTTATATTCGCTCCCTTGATGTTGATATTCTGCCCTGCCTGGAGTGTAATTCCGGTGCTATCGCCGGTTATCTTGTTGCCATTCTTGTCCTGGAGAGATATACCACTACTGCTCATCAGTACTTTGTTTCCGTTCTTGTCCTCTAAGGTAATACCCTTATCATCGTTCACAACTTTATTACCGTTCTTGTCCTCGGTGTTTATTCCCTTGTCATCAGTCGTCACTTTATTTCCGTTTTCATCTTCAAGGTGGATGCCTTTATCCTTATCTGATATCCGCAATAGACTGCCGGCTGGTGTTTGGATTTCAATGATTTTGTTTTCATCATCGAACAACAATTTCAGCGATTCCTTTGTCAGCAGTCCTTTGAGGAAATTATCCTCCGTTATCTCGAAACCGGTCGGCAGAACATTCTTCTGGCTGAAGAGCGAACCGAGAATGACAGGCTGCCGGGGGTCATCATTAAAAAAGCCGAGAACGACCTCATCGCCTGGTTCCGGACGGAAAAAAATGCCCCGGGCATTACCCCCGTCAGGAGTCGCCAGCCTCGCCCAGACGGCGTTCTCGGCCGTGTTGATAGCCGGGACTTTCACTTTTACCCGCAATTTATCGTCCGGGTCTTTTTCAAAAGTATCAACCACGCCGATATGCAGACCGTTAATAGCGGGCAGCAATCCGGCGGAGGGGGGATCAATAATGTTATTATTCTGTGAAAACCAGTCGGCGGAAACGCCGAACTGTATATCGGTCTGCCAGCCTGATGTACCCACCTGGTGGCGTACCCCGGTTACCAGTGTTTTGCCGTTGAAACACTCGCCAATGCCTTTAATCTCAATAACATCACCCGGTTTGAAGGAAGCATCTCCAGGGATTTTTATCCTACCCCGCAGCAGCGATGCACGGCTTTTCACCATACCGGCATCAGCCCATGCTTTCATCTCGTCGGGATTGGCATCTACAGGATGAACAAGTGTATCTTTTAAAGCAGCGATGGTACCCGCCATCTTTCCCCCGTCCAGGTTGCCCTGGATTAGCGATACCGATGCCGCCTCTTTGGGGTCGGCTATCTTTTGCTCCGCTATATCCCACCAGATGCTCTCGACCGCTTTGACCTGGTTGTGGATATCGGCTTCCATCTCGAATTCACCGATCTCGCTAACGCCATATTCGAAAGTCGTGGTCGGCTGTCCGCTGGCCTCCGGGGACATGGAATTCACTTTACCGTCATCTACCACGACGATTTGCCCGTTCACATCGGCGCGTGACAAAAGGAAGTCCCAATCAGTGCAGTAATATTGAATCATTTCTTTGTGCTGGCAAGTCGTATCAGCGATAGTCCCTGCTGTCAGACCACCATCGGATATCAGCTTTTTAATGATGGCATCATCTTTCATGTCCTTGAAAACGGCGCTCTTACGGCTGACGGTGAGCTTGATGGCGGCGTCCCGCAGTTCGACTGTAAGAAACGAAGAGTCCGTACTCGCCCGAACGCCGTGCCGGATGGCGATACCCTTAAAAACAGTAGCGTCCTGTCCCGCTTTTCCCTGTGCCCCCTCGTACCTCAATTTGACTTCTATTTCTTTCCCCGGTTCGAAAAACCCGGTATCGCTTATCTCGAATTTCTTTTTGGTAGCATCTCCGTCAAGCAAGACCAGTTTGGCGGAAGGAATTTTGTTTACTGTCTTGATAATATCCATCGAGATGAGATCGTAATCCGTGCTCATCTTTGTTCCGCCGCTCAATATCGTGGCTGTTATTACTCCACCCATTATTTACTTCTCCACAGGGGGAAAGGTAAGTGTCTTCCCCGGTTCCAGTCTTCTAAAATTATTAAGCCTATTGGTAAGGGCAATCTGGATGTAATAGGAAGGATTGTTATAAACCCTGGCAGCCAGCAACGGCAGGGTGTCGCTGCCGCAAACCATCCTGATATGCGTCAGGTCGGCAGACTCCTTTCGGACGCGCTTGGAAGGCTGTATATCGCCTTCGAACTCCGTATTCAGTTCGGCGCGCAACGGCTGGCCGCTGCGATTAAAAAGAGTGTACTTAATTTCTACCGATGCCAGCCGGCAATCGAAGTTCAGGTCTCCCCACTCCACCTTCAGATACTTAGGCTGGTGGAGCGCCTCATCCATGTAGCAGGTCATTTCCAGGAACTGCTGCACTTGCTTATAAATATCCTTGCCACCGCCGAGAAGTTCAACGCCGTAATTGATGGCTCCTGTATTATCCAGGATCAGGGTAACCGACAGCTTCTGCGGTTTACTTAAGGAATAGCGGGCTTCCCGCCCGTCCGTATCGATGCCCTGGAACTTCTGATATACATTTGCGTAATTAAGCGAATAAGACTGCGGATTGAACATCGCCTCAAAAACGCCCTGCGGCGTGCCGCTCCGCCCTTCACTCGAATACGCTGAAATTTTCAATTTTTGCAGTTTAATCGTAACCAAGGTATTGTCCTGTCTTTGTCAGACTACCTTTCCTTTTGTCTCTCGATTATTTTTAAGACCTGCTCGACGCACTCAGCGATAATTTCCTTTTCATCAGTGGTATCACCGTCTTCCTGAGAGCTTTCTTCAGTTGTCCCAGCTCCGCCGGTAATGGTTGCCCTGATGATTAATTCACGAATTTCAATAGGCATCATTAAATCCTTAAAATTTGAAAACGCGTAAAGGCAAGTTCCATTGTATCTACTACAATTGCATTAGCTGTTGCATCGAGGTCGGATACGGCCCACTTGACCGGAAATGCTTTCAGAAAAAGCCAGTTAGCGATGGGGAGACTTTTTTCACTCAACAGGCTTACCATGACGTTGCTGGGCGCGAACTGAAAAAGGCTCATCGCAGCGTTGAATTCGATATTCAAAGGAGAGCCGATAACCATGCCCCTTTCCAGTTTCAGATTTTCGTAGGTTATTCCTTTCGGCAGATGATACGTACAAAGATTTTCACCGCCTTCGTTCAACGTTTCTGTATCCACGGTGGCTGTTATTCCAGAGACTTTCTGAAATCTAATATCCAGCGGATTCGGTATAACTCCCCCGGCAAAAAAAGTCACCTGAAAGTAATACCCCACCGGCGGATTCTTGGTGAGAGAGAGCTCCGGTAATGCCAGACTGCCTACCATAATCATGTCCTTCTTTAGTATTTCCCCCAGTTGCCCGGTTGCGGCCGACTACGCTGCCTGCTCTTGTCTTTTACTGCTGACAGCGTAGCCGGTCGTTATACAATCCCAGCGATCTGCGAGATTAGTGGTACTCAATGGAAAGGCTATCCGCTCTTAAATCCAGGCTCTCGATGGCGACATCATTGCTGGTGGCATCGAATGTCGGAGCTTCCATCTTCTTGGGGAAAGCGTTGGTGACTTTCCATGACACCACCGGGGCATCGCCCTCGTCCATGAGGGATATGGTGACGTCTTTCTTCACCACGGTATTCAGATTAATGGTATTTATCCAATCGAAGAGCTTCTTGTCACCCCTTACGATACCCTTCTTCATGGTTATATCTACCGGCGAGCGTTGACCGGGCATGTACTTGGCGCCTTCCTTGTGACTCAAGCCGTCTTTATAGGTTATCGGGTCTTCATACCCGATGGTAAGGCCTGAAACTTCTTTAAAGGCGATGGGGTCGAGTCCGTCAATCTTGACGCTGTAGTAGTAAACGGGCAGCGGATACTTGGTTTTAATATCACTTACAGTAGTTGCCATTGTTATAATCTCCTTCCATCACGTGGTATAGGCTAAGCTTCCTGCATCTTGTGCGAGAATCTAAGGATAATGAACTCTGCCGGGCGGACCGCCGCAATGCCGACCTCGATAATCATGCGGCCTTCCAGAATATCCTGCTCGGTCATCGTGACACCGAGACCGACCCGTACAAAGAATGCCTGTTCCGCCTTCGAACCCACCAGCGCTCCCTGTCGCCATAGCCCCTCCAGGTAGCTCTCAATCATTGCCTTGACTTTCAGCCAGGCCATCGCGTCGTTTGGCCCGAAGACTGCCCACGCCGTGGATTTCTTCACGGATTGCTCAATCATGATAAAAAGCCGGCGGACGGGGATATATCGCCATTCATTATCGTTGCCGGCCAGCGTCCGTGAACCCCAGACTAAAACGCCCTGTCCCGCGAACGCGCGGATGGCGTTGATAGACTTTCCAGCTGTCGTATCGATATTGAGATTTTCCTGGTCGGCGCTGGTGATTTTTACCATGGGTTTGATAACGGCCGATACACCTTCATTAGCCGGAGCGTTCCATACACCCCTGGTACGGTCGACGCGGGCATATATGCCGGCAATACCCGGACTCGGCGGAAGGATGACCCGCTGCTTGGCTAATCCGGCTTTAATCTTGTTGTACAATGCCGTTGACTCTAACCTGATGGCGGTGTGGCCAAGATAAAAAGTATCATCCTGTGCCTGGTAGTATACGAGCGGGGTAGAATCCATAGCCGCCGATATTACCGGATGTGAATCGAATTGCTGGACATTGAACTTGCCTTTATCACCACTCCAGTTATTCCAGGCTTCTACAATGTCTTCCACGATTCTTCCATCCTCGGGGATAGTAATCGTTAAGGTATTGGTGGCACTATCGACGGTGAAAGCGATGACTTTGCCGCTCATCTTGACCTCCACTTGAGCAGCAGGGGTAGCTTTACCGCGATAGGTTATCCTCATATCGGAAATTTCGAGAGGGGCAGGTTTAACACCGCCGCTGCCGGCTGAAATAAATGTGGTCCTATGCAGATGGAAGTTGCCTGGTATTCCTTTCGCCGTCCATGCCGCAACAATATCATCAACGGTATCGCCACCGCTCTTGAGTGTAATCGTGAGTGTATTGGTAACCTGGTCTAGGGCAAAGGTAGGCTCGGTGACATCACCGATGACTATTTGCGCGTTGGGCGGGATGGCAGCCTGGCCGGTATAACCGATACGCAGACTCCCAGTGATCAGTTCGCCGTTTCTGTCTACAAAGCCCAGAATAGCGACACTCTCGTCGGTATAGGACAGATTGATAGATGTCTGGAGGTAGGGATAATAGGCTGCGGCATATTTAAGGTCGCCCAGGATGTTATCACGGAAAGCCGCCCCGATTTTCCCCCGGCCGTCATTATCATCCGCCAGCACATCGAAAATGGCGAAGCGGTCATGTAAATCGCTGCATTGCTGTAGTGAAGACTGACACAACTCGTAGTAATCGGCAGCGGCCAGATTGACTGCATCCGTTAGCAAGATTAAAGTGGGCTCATCTTCTTTTCTTAGCACATCAAGACCACCGGTCCCATCATCATTCTTGAAACGGTCTTTTTTTAAGGGCTCGGTGTAGTTTCCCACGGAGACGATGTAACAGGGCCCGCCGCCGTTCTTGAAATAGAGGCTTAGGCTGTAATAAAGTAAAAACGGTGGGTTGATTACATCGGATATCTTGATAGAATCTATCTCGCGGTTACCATGGTCATCCGTAGTCAGCTGCACTTTAAAATTGCTGACCGGGGGGCCTCCGAACATGGAATGATAATCAAGGAGACTGCTAATGCGGGTGGGTTTGTTCAATAGACTTTCATCACCGAACTTGGCGTATTCCGTGTAACCAATGAAAGCCGGAATTGCGGTAGCCACTTCAGCTACCGATGGCGGAAGAAGCGATATTTCTTCCGTATATACTCCTGGTGTCTTGTAAGTTGCCATAGAGTCTTTTTCCTCCTATATATCGTTACTACTCGAGGTGCGTCTTACCTTTGAGAGATATCAGCTCTACCCGTCCGGTTGAACGGAAGAATCGAATCTGATTCTCTCTCCGATATTCTCGGACCCACGGGAATTGACTAATTTTAATTCTCTTTCTCTCACCTCCTTAGTCTTTTCAGGCGTATGAATATCGACACTTAACGTTATCTGGTAATTGACAGCGACTCTGGGTTTTACACCCATAGCCTGCCAGAAAGGTCCCATACTGAAATGTTCCGGCTGCAGTGCTACCGCCCTGATTATTGTGGCAGTCCCGTCTTTCAGACTTCCGTAGAGACTATCCCGGGGGAAGGTACGCCCTTTAAGCAGGGATTTCATAGCCTGACCAAGCAGACGGTGCTCCTCCAGCATATGATTTGGCGAGCTATCGCTGGTCCAGGCTGTTATGATATAGGAGCATTCAATCTGGACCTGAGGCTTTTTTACACTACCGGTATCAGCTTTTCCTTTTTCCCACATCCATTCCGTATTGCGGAGTTCCAGATTTTCTAACGCAGTATAAAGAAAAAGATTGATAGCTGGAAGCTTTATCCATGCCGGGGGAAATTTGCTGTCCGGCGGGTCAAAACTGATAGCCACCGATTTTACCAAATCCGGTGCCAGGTTCTGCTTTAGTAAATTTTCCAGACTTTTATCCAGATCGCCAAACATTTCGACATTCCTTCAGCGCGACTTTATCTCGGCAGTTATTTATCCTTTTTCATCGTCAGCTTGAGAAGCACGAAAATAGTCCTTTCGACCTTTATCAGAGTAGCCGGGATGCGGGCCGAGATGACTCTTTATGAATTCCACCATCTTTTCCATAGTGATGAAATATGTTGCGTCCTGTGACCCCACATGCTGGATATGTCCTCTAAATTTTGCCGTCGCTTCGTTTGTCCAGATTTTTACCACGAAAGAATTGTATTGTCCCATGTTTTTACACAAGGTCTTTCCGGTTAAAAATATACGCGCAGTATTTATATCAAAGGCTAGACAAAGATAACACACGGCGGTTAAAAAAAAATCAATCGATGGTTAAAAATGAGTTGAAAAGTGGAATGGAGGGATGCAAAAAAAATATCCGTAATACTTTCCGGACTGAATCAGATATGATAAATAATCTTTAGAAACTAATATTCAGGAAAAAACTCAAATAGTTTCATCATTTATTAAGCGTTGGTGAAGAGAGATAGTGAGGGGCTCAGGTTTAATTCCCAATTCGGTTGTGACCGTTTTGTCACAGACTTTATACCATTGTATGGCTCGGTTACGTTGGCCGAGGCGACTGTAACACCGCATCAAGTGACGGTAGCCTTCCTCGCAGCATGGGTCTTTGGCTAAAATTTTACGGCAGAATCCAATACAGTTCTCATAATCGGCTGCCTGCGCAGAATACGTGGCAAGCTTTATTAAAATGTTCAGGTAAGTGTCTTTTAAAGCCTCCCGTCTCATCAATGTCCAGTCTTCGTAGAGGTCTTCTTCGAGGTAATCGCCCTTGTAATAGCTCTCCGCAGCCAGATAAGCGGCTATCGCCCCGGGGAAATTACCTTCACTTTCATGACGCTGCCCGTTGAGCCATTGCTTTTCAAATTCCTCGTCGTCAACCAGCAAAGTCATGTTCGGATTGATTAAATAGTGACCTTCAATAAAATGAATGTACATGAAACCGCTCCTCTCCGGAGAAACGGAGCCGAGAGTCTTCCTCAGGGAGTGAATCGCAGTTTTTAAATTACTGTTCGCCAGGTCAGGTGGGCAGTCCTGCCACAGGGCTTCCATCAACATATCCTTGGAAATCAGATGCTGACGCTGGACGATAATGTATTTAAATACAGCCTTGGCTTTAAGGCTATACCACTGTTCGATCCGGTGACAACCGACAAAAACCTCAAAATTACCGAGGCAGTTGACCTGCAGGCAGGAGATATCCTTGGATGAATCGCGTTTGTTGACTGTAGAAAGAGTGATTTCTAAAACATCCTGCAATTGCCGTTCAACGGCGTTTTCCCTGCCACTGAATAATAAGCAGACTTCCTCCATCTGCTTTTTAGCCTGCTGGTAATCATGATGCACGGTATGTAATAAATCAATAACCGCTTGCCATTGCTTCTGAACAGTATCTTCGCTTTGTCCTGCAGGGTCTCTAGTTTTCATACTTGGTTCTCCCCTTTTAGAATAGGCACAGGAACACTACGGAGAAAAGCAGCATGTCAAATTTTAGTCCCGTATAACAAGGGCTACGGAAAACAAGCGATATCTTAACTTTTACCTTGCTAAGGATCCCTGCTACCATTTGCCGGGTTACTCGTGACAAATGGCGTTTTTTATACATAACGACATTACTCTAAACCTGTGATTTTGTCAATAAAAGATAATATGTTAAGTAGCTGAATTGATTTGTCGGGGGGTATATAGAGTAGCCAGTTCCTCGCATTACACATTTGTCCATTTATTATATGAATAGTCCCGGTAGAAACCAGCCCCCGGCTTACCTGCAATATGTTTGAAGTGGTACAATTATAAATAAATAAAAAAGTCCTATATATCTATATATTAGGAGGTATTACGCGTCATGCCGGATAAGATGACCCATCGGGAACGTGTCCAGGCTACATTACAAGGAAGGGAACCCGACCGCGTCGCCGTCAGCATGTGGCGTCATTTTTATGGGAGTGAGACTTCTTCCCGGTCACTGGCTGAAGCTATGCTCGCTTTTCAAAAACGGTTCGACTGGGATTTCATGAAAGTCAACCCCCGTGCATCCTATCACGCGGAAGGCTGGGGACTGGGCGTAAAATATGACGGCGACTATGAACCTGTGGTAACTCAAACACCAATCAGAGAACCAGATGACTGGTTAAAGTTGAAAACGCTACCCCTCGACCGGGGCGTGTTACGAGAACATCTCGAGGCACTGGAATTAATTGCTCAAGGTCTCAAGGGAGAAGTGCCTTTCCTGATGACGGTGTTTACGCCGCTTTCTATCGCTGCCGACTTGGCTCCCTCCGAGGAAATTTTCCTGCGGCACTTACGGGAACACCCTGACAAGGTCCGACATGCCCTGGAGGTGGTCACGGAGACGTTCATTCGGTTTTCCCGAGCGTGCTTCGACCGTGGGGCTAACGGGTTATTCTATGCAACTACTACCTGGGCAACCTCGGACCGGATGACCGCAGAGGAATACCGCACTTTTGCCCGTCCGTACGACCTGAAGCTGCTACAAGCGTTGCCCCCAGCCGAGTTTAACATCCTCCATGTTTGCAAACAACATAATTTCCTTAGTCTGCTGCATGATTACACGGTGCATGCTTTCAACTGGGACGCGAGAGAGGCAGGCAATCTTTCTCTCGTCGAAGGCAGTCGAATGGTCGAGGGAAAGATAGTCATCGGAGGTCTGGAGCGCGGAAAAGACCTGGTTGAAGCTACACCGCAGCAGTTGACAGGAGAAGTACTTGGTCTCAGGGCGAGTATGGGCAAGAAGGGCTGGATGCTGGGTGCCGGCTGCACCTTCACGCCGGAAACACCCGAAGCTAACTTGCTCGCCATCCGCGAAGCTGTGGGAAAAGACCTTTCTTCCGGATAAATCGTGGCATAATAATTACTGTAGATACATGGTTTTGATAAATTATATTATTATCTTCCGCCCCAATTCTCAATTTACAAAAGCTAAAGCTATATTGTATAGTAAAATACAGCGTTTAAAAAGATAACCATCGAAATTGGAGAACAGGAGAAAAAATGGGGCAATACGATAAATATATCTGCACGACACTTCAAAAAAGGCATATGCTGCCGGGCCCTACCCCGGAAGAAAGAGACAAGCTCGCGGCAACAGGTAAGCGTATCAGCATGGAGCATATCCTCTGGGTTGACAATGAGGTAATTCCCGGCGCTTATTACGGAGAGACCACCTTTATCTGGCCTTCGTCCTACCCGGGGCAGATAACCCGGGAGGAGCAGATGAAGCTGCCCACCAACGACAAGCCGATGTTCCCCCATGCCCATGACTTTCCCGAGTTGCTTTCATGGTGGGGCACCGACCCGGATCACCCTGAAGATACTGGCTCTATGGGAATGATTATGGGGGACGAGACTATCCCCCTGGATAAAAGCTGGGTGGCTTATATCCCGGCCGGCATGTTACACATGCCCACGATGGGCGGCGGCGGTAAAAGAACCAGCCGACCTGTTTGTCACTGGACATCCGGACCCGGCGTGTATACCAGAGAAAAAGACCATGAGGAAAAAGAGGTAAAACCACAAAAACCTTTCTCTGCCCCAAAGGCGCCTGCGCAGGGCGAGCTTAAAAACGCCAAGTACTTCGTCTATGGAACAAATCCGAACCAGAGCCGGAAATACTATATGTTGCCCTACGACACCAAGTACGTGAAACCTATGGCTTTAGTCGACGATACTGTTGTACCGGGGTGTGAGTTCGGTTGTGAGACTCTGTGGCTTCTTCCAGGCGATAAATCCAAGACCGGTTATGAGATGATGAAACAGCATACAGTTTCTCACGGTACATCCATCGTCCTTAACGCTATGAACTACGATGATATTACCGACCTCCGCGCCGAGGCTGAACTATGGATTGGCGGTGAAAAGCACATCATCACCAAGAGTTTCGGAGCTTATATCCCTCCGGATGTTAAATGCGGTCCGCTAATTGTTCGCAACATCCAGAAACAGATATTTTTCATGATTTCCTACCCGGTCGGTTTGGGGATTACCAAATACCGCGGCGGAA
>MGMT01000034.1:40358-41668 GCA_001796525.1 Chloroflexi bacterium RBG_13_51_52
GTTTTTCCGGCGGCTTAAAGTGGCAGATGGTGGTCCGGATAACACCAATGGATTCCTTCTTCTGGTTATAATAGCGGGCTTCTCCGGAAGCGAAAAGCATCGGCCCCAGCGTTTTACTCTGCTTCCCGTATATATCAACGCTCTTTCCCTTCACCGTAAACTCATCCCCCAGTCGGATGGGACGGAAGAATTCAAGCTCCGCCCCGGCATACAGGAGAGCCGAATCTCTTGGGGGAGATTTTCCGGGTGGGGCTAAAGCCGGTCCTGTACCGTGGTTCACGTTATACAGGAACGTGGGCGGGGCGGTAATACCTCTAAAGCAACTCTTCCGGGCGTACTCTTCATTAATCCATAAAGGATTGGCGTCCCCGACAGCGTCGGCGAAGTTCTTGATGTTATCTTTGGAAGCTTCAACCACGAAGCGCTGCGGGGTTAAATCTACCTCTATCCCGATACCTTTTTTAAAGTCGCGTTCAAAATCATCAAGAAAGCTTGTCTTTTCAGCCATTATTGTTCCCCTAAGTGTTTTTTACCGGCTTGAATTTCGGCAGGGTCACTTCTTCTGTCACGTCCTCAAAAACCACCTCAACCGACATGCCGATATAGATATCTTTATTATCGCAGTCGACGATATTGGTCATCAGCAGCGGTCCTTCTGCCAACTTTACATAGGCAACGTTATAGGGAATATCGTCCTTCCAGGCGGGATGAAATGGCTGGTGGTATATACAGTACGTAAATACCTCCCCCTTTCCGCTGACCTTTACCCATTCCATTTGGGGATTGCCACAGGCAACACAATCGTTCGCCTGCGAATAGAGATTGCCGCAGTTCAAGCACTTGTACATCACCAGTTCATGTTTTTTAGCCGCATCCCAGAAAGCTTTATCGGACGCTGTAATAAGCGGAAGCTGCTTTTTTATTTCCGGCATGCTATCTCCTCAAAATACAGCAAGTGGCGGCGCTGCCGTTATCCACCATGCCGCCCAGTCCCGTAACCAGGCAAATCTCAGCGTTTTTAACCTGGCAGGCGCCGCCTTCACCCCGCATCTGTCTGATCCCCTCCGTCAACTGCGTAAAGCCCATCAGGTAACCCCAAGAAAGGCCGGTGCCCGAGGTGTTGCTGGGGAATTTGCCGTCCAGCTTAATGTTCCCTTCCCCGACAAATGCCCCCGCCTCCCCTGTTTTACAGATACCATAGGACTCCAGCTGGGACAACAGGAAAATGGTGAAAGCGTCATATATTTCCGCCACGTCTATATCTTTTAGAGTAATGCCCGCCATGCCGAACGCCTGCTCTTTGGCTTTAT
>MGMT01000035.1 GCA_001796525.1 Chloroflexi bacterium RBG_13_51_52
CCATACCAGACTCGCTGGATACCCAATAACGCCCCTACTCTTCTCCGTCAAAGCTTTTTACAAATAAAGATTAACATAAGTGGTGAGGGAAATCAATAGGTGAATAGTGGAATAAACAAGATATGCCGATTTCATGCGGCATCCCGTATGAGTAAAGGAATCGGGACAATAACCAAATGAAACTCAAATATCAAAAATCAAAAGCCAAAAACACAGATAAAAAGAAAAAAAGAGAGACGTTTGGGATAAAGGAAGTATTCAATACTAATTCTGGGGGAGGGTCTTGGGGGTAATGACCACTTTCCTGGCTTCGCCGACGCCAGTGCTTTCGGTGATAACATCGGGGTGGTCGGCTAAAGTAAGGTGGATAATACGCCGTTCGAAGGCAGACATCGGCTCCATGGTGAAAGGAGTCTTCCTGTTTTTGACCTGGTCAGCCAACCGGCTTGCCAGTATGCGCAGTCCTTCACAGCGGCGTTGTTTATAGCCTTCCACATCAAGGACAATGGGAATCTGCACCGGCGTTTTGTGGGACATAATGAGCCTAACGATATACTGTAAAGAGACTATCGTCTGGCCGCGACGGCCGATTAATATACCGAGGTCTTCACCCTCAATATTAAGACCGACCGAGGATAATTCGCCGTTTTCATCAGTGACCGTAAATTCATCAGAAGGCAAGACAGTAGCAGTCAAGTCCATCAAGGAGAGGAGCTCTTCAAGCACCTGCCTGGCTTTATTAAAAAGGTCGTTTTTGTTTTCAGGCGTGTCTATCATATTAATACCTTTTCCAAATAAAGCTTTTATCGATTCCGGTCCGACATATCTTCATCTTCACCCTTGAAGAACTTGCTGAACCTGGAAGACGACTTGCGGCTCTTCTTCAAAGATTCTTTATCAGTAATGATAACTTCATCCCTCGGTTTTTCAGCAGGTTTCCTGGGTTCCGGTGAATCAAACTTGACGTATTTCTTGCCGGGTTCGATGCCGGTAATAGCTGATTTACGAAGGCTACCCCAACCACTGGTACGATATTGCAGGACGATGCGGAAAATACTGGAAGAAACCCAGTAAAGAGCCAATCCGCTGGGGAAAGACATGGCAAAGAAAGTAAATATCAGGGGCATCATCCAGACCATCATCGTGCTTTGCGATGCAGCACGCGGGTCGCTCGAGGGAGTGGCAGACATCTTCTGCTGAATCCACATGGTGACGCCGACCAGAATAGCCATGATAATATTCTGCTGCGCCAGATTCATGCCTAAAAAGTAAGGATTCAAAGGCAACGACGAGTAAACTACGGGCCAGGGATAAAGATACCGGGAAAGGTTAAGCAAGCCTTCCGGCACGGCAGCCAGAGCCAGCATAATCGACTGGTAAAGGGCGAACCAAACCGGCATCTGGATTATCATCGTCAAGGCACAACCGGCAGGCTTGACACCAGACTCCTTATAAAGCTTCATCTGTTCCTGGGCGAGTTTCTGGCGGTCCTTGCCGTATTTTTTCTGGATTTCCGCCAGCTTGGGCTGCAAGTCCTGCATTTTCTTGGAGGACCGTATCTGGCTTAAAGTGAGAGGTATCAAGGCAGCATTGACGAGTAAGGTGAGTAAGATGATAGCGATACCGAAATTGCCCCCAAAAACGCTAGATATCACGATAAGGACATTCGTTAAAGGCTGCTGTATTATTAATTCCCAAACGTTCAAATTAAAATACCCCGATTATCCACTTATTAATGAGATCGAAGGCAACAAGGCGCCGGTAGAAGCATCAATACGCTGAAGGGAATAATCCGGCGTTTGAATATAGATAATTCCTTCATATTCCGTAAGCGGCCCGTCAATGTTGAATTCAATGGCAATAATCTGTGTATAAGCATAACTATTAATATCGATTTTATAGATGAAGCCCTTATGCGTGGCGAAGAAAATGTAATTCTCAAAAACAACCGGCTGCGCAGCCACCTGGCTATCAAGGGGTAATTCGGTCACCAGTGCGCCGGTATCAGCTTTCAGGACGTAAACAACACCGTCGAGACAGCCAGCGTAAATATTATCACCGATGATAACGGGCTGCGTCCAGAACCAGTTTTCCGCCATGAATTTCCATTTCAGAGAGCCGTCAGAAGCATTAAGGGCATACAGGTACCTGTCAAAAGAGCCGATGTAAACAACGCCGTTATACACCAGGGGCTTGGCGATGATGGAACCCTCGGTGATAAAAGACCATTTGAGAGTCAGGTCATCAGCGTTCAAGGCATAAAGCTTTTTATCGAACGAACCTATATATAATGTATTATCGGCAACGGTCGGAGTTCCCCAGATTTTATCTCCCGTCTTATATTCATAGAGCAAGTCGCCGGTAGAAGCATCGAGAGCGTATATCCAGCCATCAGAGCAACCAATGAACAGCTTGTTGTTATCGACAACAATGCCGCCAACGAAGGGATTAAGATATCCCTCCCGAGGGAAAACCCATCTTGCGGCCAGGTTGCCGGTATTGTAGGCATAAATTTTACCGTTATACCCGGCGACATAGACAAGGTTATCAGAGACAACAGGCGTGCCATAGATAGAGACCCTGGCAGTTCCGCCGGCGCAACCGGTCGAAGCAGAACAGCCAAAGATTCCTGATTGCGCTTCCACCTTGAGAGGTTCAGCCCAGATTTTACTCTGGTCAGCTAGATTAATGGTCGCCAGACGGCCTTCAAGAGATCCGACATATAAAACGCCGTCGGATACCGTACCACCGGACCATCCAATGGGGGTTAAGCCACTGACACAGCTAAAACCGAATAAGGCAATAGCCAGAACGGCAGCCACCAAAAGGGCTATCAAGCCGGCTATCCTATATTTCTTTAATTTCACAGTGTTCTCCACTTAAAATTATCGTATGTTAATAAAACAAATCTAAAATTCATGGGACGGGATCATAGCCACCAGGATTTAAAGGATGGCAGCGGGTAATTCGCCGGATGCCCAGACCGATTCCTTTGAAAATGCCGAATTTTGTAATAGCTTCGTAGGTATACTCGGAGCAAGTGGGCGCGAAGCGACAGGAGGGTGGCATAATCCGCGATATGGTATGCTGATATATTTTAATCAATATCAGGGCGATTGCCTTCATTTTCTCCTACTATTAATCCGGCCCTTGCTAAAAGCTTCCTGACCGATTTATCCAAATTATTATATTTTACTTTTGCGGCGGGGATACGAGCGATGAAGATAATATCCCAACCCGGCTGTACCGGCGTTTGCCTGGTTATTTCACGAAGGCGCCGCTTGACGAGATTTCTTACTACGGCTTTCCCCACACGACGGCTGACCACGAAGCCGAATCTCGAGGAACCCAGTCCGTTGGGCAGGGCTTTAAGCACGATTTCCTTAGTTGTCCAGGACCTGCCTTCATCATGAACCAGACTGAACTGTGTGCTTTTGCTTAGATAATGCTCTCCCCTCACGGCTACCCCGCGCGGTCCAATCAAACGAACCGTTAGACGACCGTTAATTTCTTGCGCCCTTTTAATCTCCTGGCTTTAAGCACATCACGTCCGGCGCGCGTACTCATTCTTTTTAAGAAACCGTGTTCACGCTTTCTCGGTATACTTTTCGGCTGATAGGTTCTTTTCGGCACTTCAACTCCCTATTATATTCCAATAATCAATGGGGGACAAATTTATGTTACATTAAAATCTTCAGCGCCATCCAACACCTAGGCGTTCGTGCCCGTCCTATGTATATGGGAAGAGACGAAAGGCAATAAGGCGAGATGGCGCGCTCTTTTTATTGCGTTAGCGAGGGTGCGCTGATGTCTGGCACAGGTACCACTTTTACGGCGTGGTGTAATCTTGCCCCTATCCGATATGTAGGGCCGGAGTTTCGCCGGGTCTTTATAGTCGATATATTCGACTTTATCGCGACAGAAGAAACAGACTTTACGTTTGGGGATATATTTTCCCCGGGACGGTCTACGAGGCCTGTTGTCTCTTGATTGTGTCATTTTTTCCTCTATTTACAGTTTAAGATTTTACTTTAGCATTAAAACGGCAGGTCTTCCGGTTCTATTTCAGCTACGGCAGTGTCTTCCGCTTTTTCTTCGGTCAGAGAGCCGGTGCCTTTTCTATCGAGGAAGATTACCCTGTTGGCGATAACTTCCATCTTAGAGTGCGGCTGCCCATCCTGCCCTTCCCAGTTTCTGGTATGTATCCTGCCTTCAGCGTAGACCAGTTTACCTTTCGCCAGGAATTGATTACATTGCTCGGCGAGCCTGTTCCAGGCAACGACATTGAACCATTCGGTTTCCTGACGGCGTTCTCCTTCAGGAGTAGTATAAACCCAATTCGTAGCTACCGAAAAAGACGTAACCGGTTTTCCGTTGGGTGTAAAACGCATTTCCGGTTCATTGCCAACATTCCCTATTATGGTTACCTTATTCAAACTCGGCATCGCCTCATCACCTCTCCGGCAAAACTCTTAAGCTTGATAATTTTAATTTAATTGCCGACTTTAATCAAAAGATGCCTGACGACATCTTCAGATATGCGCAGGTTAGCTTCGAGTTCTTTGCACCGCGCCGGACTCATCTTGAATTTTGTTAATACGTAATTACCTTCCAGGAAATGTTTGATAGGATAAGCCAGCTTTTTCTTGCCCCATTTATCAACAGCATCAACAATGCCTTCCCTGCCGGTGATAAACTGGTTGATATTGTTTATCCTGGTTTCTAAAACCTCATCCGTCATCTCCGGGTTTAGAATGTATACCAGTTCATATTCCTGTGATTTAGTATCTTCTACCTTTGTTTCTACTTTCTTTCTTGCCACTTCCGATTCCTTTACGAATTTCAGGTAATTATACCATATACCAGTAATGTAGACAACAATTCCACAATAGCACAATCATGTTTAGTTTGGTTATGTTTGAAGGTATATTTACCTCCCATCCCTCTTTCCTGCGCTCTCTCTGACCCTTGATAATGCCGATAATCCATGAAATATAGTTTGGCGGTGATGGGTATGAAGGGGTATGGTAGAAATTAGCAGATAATATGAAATAGTACCTTAGTTAATATGCCTTGACACGCTATGATAGAGTTGATAGACTCTAAAAGAACAAGTCCTCTCAATATACGGCCCCGTGGTGTAGCGGTCTAACATGCCACCCTGTCACGGTGGAGATCGGGGGTTCAAATCCCCCCGGGGTCGCCAGTATTTATGTAAAGCTATTTAATCCCACTCACCTACTAAGCAT
>MGMT01000036.1 GCA_001796525.1 Chloroflexi bacterium RBG_13_51_52
GGCTACAATGCCTTTGCCTTCCGTCACGTAAAGAATCTGTTCGTAAGTATGGGTGTGGAAATTAAGTCTGGCTCCTGCCCCGAAGGTCACCAGCAAAACGCTGAATCCCCCTGTGTCTTTAGCGCTGATTAATTCCTTCCGGTGGACCGGGCCCTTATTAACAATTTCATCCTGTGTCTGGACGGCTTTCACGTCCTTGCTATTAACAACTATCATATTTCCTCCCGTTAATTAATATCCTTCTAAGGCAGGCGTACTTTAACGCCGCATTCTTTTTCTAAAGGCAGGATAACGGCATCGACCCCCTTATCTGCAAAACCGGCCACAATAGTATCATGAAGGTCTTCTTTTACAGCTTCTCCAACCGGGAGTGGTATTCCATATTCCTTACCCAGGTCGAGCGCCAGCCCGATGTCCTTATAAGCCAGCCCGACCCTGAAACCCGGCTCGAAATCACCTTTAAAAGTTGTGCGCGGGTACTGCTGCATGCACCAGTTATTGCCGGTGCTGGTCGATATTATTTCCCATAGCGTCTGCGGGTCGATGCCGCCCTTTACCCCGAGAACGAAGCCTTCCGCCGAAATTGAATTGCAGGCCAGCGAAATCATGTTATTAACGAGTTTCGCCACGTTGCCGCAGCCCGCGTCGCCGACATGGAATATCTTCTGTCCCATCGTCAGCAGGACCTCGCGTATCTTTTTTATAGCCGCCGGGTCGCCCCCGACCATGATAGTTAAGGTGCCAGCCTCCGCCCCTTTCGTCCCGCCACTCACCGGGGCGTCCAGTACCGAAACTCCCGCTTTTCTGGCGTCTCCGGCTATTTTCCTTATCAGAGAAGGAGAATTGGTGCTCATGTCCACATAGATATCTCCCTTTTTCCACCCTTTGCTAAGGCCGTTTTCACCGTAAACCACTTCCTCGATACTTTTGGGCGTTGGCAGACTGGAAAAGAATATTTCGCATGATTCGGCTACTTCCTTAGGGGTATCGCCCCATCCGGCGCCTTTTTTTAATAATGGAGCAGCAGCTTCTTTTTGCAAATCATGAACGGTTAAATCATAGCCGGCATCCAATATTCGCCTGGACATATGCTTTCCCATTTGCCCGATGCCGATAAAACCTGTTTTCATAAAAGCCTCCGATGTCGACAGTAGTTCATGTGGGGGGGGTAAAGGATGTGGAAAAACTCTACCTTTCCTCTTCCTCTTTTTTCTCACCCACCTGCCCGTGCCGCAGGTTATTGAGGATATACTGTATCTCCGTGCTGCCCATCCCGAAGCGGTGCAATGCATGCCGTATCATCTCCAGGCTTCCTTCGAAGAAAGGCAGGACAAGCTCCGTAACGCCCAAGCCCTTTAATAATTCTACGTCACGGTCCCGGTGGACGCGCGCCACGATATCCAGCCTGGGATTGATACTCAAGGCGTTGCGGGCGGTGAGTTCCTCCGCTACGTAATCGGGAATAGTGCAGAGGAGGACGCGTGCTTTGTCCAGAGAGGCGTGGGCGAGTATCTCCGGATTGCTGGCATCCCCGTAAATACAGGGAATGCCGCGCCCCCGCAGCTCGGAAATAATTGTGGGGTCGAGGTCGATGACGAGATAGGTAAATTTCTGTTTTTCCAGCACGTCGGCAATACGTTTGCCGACATCGCCATAGCCGCAAATAACCGCATGGCGCGATAGCTCCAGTTCCTGGATGTGTAAATCAGGGTCGATGCGGCCGGTCAACTGCCGCGCAAACCACGGTTTCTGGCTTACCCAACGATAGAGAAAAGAGTTTAAATTCATGGCAAAGGGTGTTAAAAACATCGTAACAATGGCCGAAGCTACGATTAAATGATAGAAATCGTTAGAAAATATGCCTGCCTGCTGGCCCATCATCGCCAGGATAAAGCTGAACTCGCCGATATTTATCAGGCCTGTCCCCACCATCAGCACGGTCTTGTGACCGTATCCGAAAAGCCGTGTAATCGCCGAGCAGATAACGAATTTTATCAGTATTACCGCTACCGCCACGAGGGCGATAGTGCTTAAATGGTTCAGTACGTATTGCCGGTCGGCAACCAGCCCCAGGGCGACGAAGAACAGGGCGGCAAACGTATCACGCAGGGGGAGGATATCCGCAAAAGCCTGCCGCGCGTAGCCGGACTGGCTTATCAGGAGGCCGGCGGCGAAAGCCCCGAAAGCCGCTGACAGCCCCACGTAGTATGTGCCGAAAGCCGCTGCCAGGCAGAGAACGATTACGGTCAGCAGGAAAAGCTCCCGCGAGCGTTGCCCGGCCACCCTTTTCAGCAGCCACGGCATGAACCAGTAGCCCAGCACGATCATTCCGGCGATGAAACCCACTGCCTTCCCGAAAGCGATCCCCAGGGAAGCCCATAGTCCCCCCAGTTCTCCCGCCACTGCCGGAATCGCCACCATCATCGGCACCACGCTGATATCCTGCACCAGCAGGATGCCCAGCATAATTCGACCGTGCGCGGTATCGGTTTCACCCCTTTCCATGAGGAGCTTCAATACCACCATCGTGCTGCTTAAAGCTATGATAAAGCCGAAGAATATCGAACCGGTGACGCTAAGATTGATTGCTATTCCGAGTCCAAAGCCGGCTGCCGCGGTAAGTACTATCTGACCGATACCGCCCAGGATGGATATTTTACCCAGCTTTAAAAGTTCTTTAAGGGATAATTCCAGCCCGATGGCGAATAAAAGCAGCACCACGCCGATGTTTGCCAGCGTTTCGATTGTCTGGCTGTCGTTCACCAGCCCCAGCCCGAAGGGTCCTACGATAATACCGCCGACTAAATATCCGAGGATAACCGGGAGGCGCAGACAGCGTGCCAGCATGCCGCCGGCGATTGCCGTCACCAGGACGATAAGCAGGTCGAGTCCTATGTCCAGACCTTCCACAATCTACTCCTGTATCGTCGGAAGTATCTGTGTTATTTTAACATGTATTCGTGTAAAAACGTACGGATAACAGGGGATTTTATTTTACGAATCAAGTATTTTGATACGAAGGCAATAAAGTTTTACCTGGACTTGAATGATTTATCGGCGCTTCTGGCAACCATCTGGCAAAACAATCCGAAGACACTGAAAACCGTAAAGATGATGAAGCCTGTCCTGACGCTTGATAGAAACTGCGGATAATATGCCGTGGTAATCTCGGTCTGGCCGATATAAAGTGAGAATAGTATCATCATAATACCCATGCTGACCATCATCCCGGCCGTGCGCATTGTCCCCAGGGTGCCGGCAGCCACCCCGAGGGATTTTTTCTCCACCGCCCCCATGATGGCGTTAGTGTTTGGGGAGGCGAAAATACCGATACCGAGGCCGTTAATGGCCAGGGCGAAGATGATAAACCACAACGATGTATCAACACCAACAAAAATCAGCAAAAACAGCGCCACGCAATTCAATGACATCCCAACCGAGGCTACTAATCTTGGCTCTATTCTATCTGAAATCCACCCGGAAATCGGGGTGAAGATAGCCATCAGAATCGAGGCGGTAATGAGAATGAGCCCGGCCGCATCCGGGGTCAAATCTTTAATATACTGCAGGTAAAGACTCAACAGAAAACTGACGGCGAAAGTGGCGATATAGGATATGAATACCGCCAGGTTAGAAAAGAGAAAGACCCTGTTCGTTTTGAAAAGCTTTACGTTAAAAATGGGGCTTTCCGTCCTGGATTCCCAGCGTGCAAATAATGTTAACCCCACAACGCCGAGTATAAAGATGATAATACCGAGCACGGAAGGCAGCGAGGAAAATCCGTAAATGAAGAGGGCAATGGAGATAGCGTAAGTGATAGAACCAATAATATCGAACCGTTCACCGGCAGCCTCCCGCCATTCGCCCTTTAAAGCGTAAAAAACGAGTGCCAGCAGCACGACGGAAAGAAGTCCGCTAAGTATAAAGATACTCTGCCAGCCGAATGTCCTGGTGAGGACACCGCCGATAAATGGCCCCATCGAGAGCCCGGTATAAGTCCCGGCCGTGCTTATTCCCAGGGCGCGTCCCCGCTGTTCGGCGGGAAAGACCGAAGTAAGTATGGATATGCTGTTGTTGAATATTATTCCGGAACCCATCCCCACCAGAGCCAGGCTGATGAACAGCTGGACAATTGAGTTAGCCAATGCTCCCAGGATAGAGGCTAAGATAGTCAGCAGTAGTCCGAATATGAAGAGTTTCTTCCGTCCGTAGATATCAGCCAGCCGCCCGAAAGGGACTTGGACCATGGCGATTGACAGGAAATATACCGTGCCCACCCATGCCGCTATCCACGCTTCCAGGGCAAATTCACGGCTTATGGTAGGGATGGCTATGTTTACGGAGGCCACGAGAAACGGCATGATAAAAGATGTTGTCGTGGAAATTACGAGTATGATGTACTTATTAATCCCGGTGCCGGCTTGGCTGGTCATATCGAATATTACCCCGTTTCAGATGGAGAATAGCGTACAGAAGAATAAGCCAAGGGAATAATCAGATAATTAAATCTTCGACTTTATTTGCTCTGATTCTATAGTCTCACAGGCTTCGGTGTTAGCCGGCCGCGGCGCCGGCATTATTTGGTTGCGGAAACCGCACTGGAAGCAGCGTTTGCCCTCGGCTATGGCAGGGTCGGAAAGCAGTCCCGTTTCCACCTCGATAAAGCTGTCAACGACCTCTTTGGCTGGCAGACAGGGCATCTTGACTCTCGGCTGAACGGGGAAGTCCTCGGCGGTAATCCCGGCGCAGATGCCGATTTTCCTCTCGGTGGTCAGTTCTTCTTCAATGTTGCCGCTGCCCCCGAGGTATTTATCGATAGAGCCGGCGGCTGTCCTGCCGGCAGCAATCGCCCGGATAACCGAGTCCGGACCGGTCACGGCATCGCCCCCCGCCCAGACTCCCTTGCGACTGGTAGCCATTGTCTCGAGATTGGCTTGGATGGTATTGCCCCGGCCGGTCTTCACACTAAATCCGGCAGGTATCTCCGGTGATTGCCCGATGGCGCCGATGATGACATCGAATTCCTCGTCGAACTCGCTGCCCTTTATCGGCATCGGGCGCCGTCGGCCGCTGGAGTCCGGTTCGCCGAGTTCCATGCGAATACATGTAAGGATGAGTCGACCGTTTTTCTGGCTTACTTTCACGTGTCCGGTGAGAAAGTCTATATGAATCTTTTCTTCCAGCGCTGCTTCAACCTCTTCGGGACTGGCTGGCATCTCGGCGCGCGTCCTGCGGTATATTATATGCACGTGCTTGGCGCCGAGGCGCAAAGCCACCCGGGCGCCGTCGATAGCCACGTTGCCGCCCCCTATAACCGCCACCCTTTTCCCCACGTCCACCTTTTTACCAAGATTAACGTCTCTTAAAAACGAAGCGCCGTCGAAAACGCCGGGCAGGTTATCGCCTTCTACGCCGAGGCTTTGTCCCCGGTGCGCCCCCGGTGCCAGGAATACGGCTTCGAAACCCTGGTTGAACAGGTCGTCTACCGATTCCACCTTTGTATTAAGCTTTATTTCAACCCCGGCTTCCTTGATAACATCGATTTCCCCATCGAGCACTTCGGGCGGAAGGCGGTAGTCTGGAATGCCGACGCGCATCATGCCACCGGCTTTGGAGAACTGTTCGAAAACGGTCACGGTATGACCGGCTTTAACCAGGTAATAGCCCGCGGTCAGCCCCGCCGGTCCCGACCCGACGATGGCCACTTTCCTGCCGGTCGGGGGGAGCTTTTTGGAATAATGCTTCCAGAAGCCGTAGTCGCGGTCGGCCACAAAACGCTTTAAAAACTTGATGGAAATGGGGTCGTTCAAGGCGCTGCGGCGGCAGGCTTCCTCGCAGGGGTGGATACATACCCGCCCCAGTGCCCCCGGGAAGGGCACCTTTTCCCTGATAACCGCCAGCGCCTCCTGGAACTTCCCCTCGCCGATGAGATAAACATAGAGCGGCACATTGATGCCGGCAGGGCAGGCGTGCTTACAGGGCACCGCCACCTCTTCCCAGCCCTTGTCCGGCTTGTAAACGGCCTCTGTATCCATTAAAGCGCCGGTAGGGCATACCTCGACGCAGGCGCCGCAGAAACGGCACCCCGAGTCCTGCAGGGGCTTATCGAAAGCCGTGCCGACGACTGTATCGAAGCCTCGTTTATTGAAGCCGACAGCCCCGATGCCACGCACGTCCGCGCACATCTGCACGCAGCGTCCGCAGAGGATGCATAAATTGTAGTCGCGCTGGATGAGGGGTTCCCGTATAAAATCAACGGGTAGGTTCTTGTATTGATAAGGGAGTGTTATCTCCGGGACTCCTATGTAGTCCACCAGGTTCTGTAGTTCGCACTGGCGATTATTAGGACAGGAGACGCACCGTTCGTTGACGGCAACCTGGCGTAGGCAGATATCATAAGGCTCGCAGCGTTCCCGGCCGTGGCAGGTCAGACAGGCATTGGGATGCTCGGTCAGGATTAGCTGTAAAAACGCTCGCCTTAATTCCTGCAATTGGGCGCTGGATGTGGTTACTTTCATGCCTTCCGTGGCGGGTGTGGTACAGGCGGTAGGCAGACCGCGCATGTTTTCAATCTCTACGATGCAGAGTCGGCAGCCGCCATAGGACTGGAGATTGGGATGATAGCAGAGGGTGGGTATATAAATACCGGCGCTCTGCGCTGCCTGCAGCACCGTGGCGCCTCTTTCGATTTCAATCTCGGTCCCGTCGATTGTCAGCTTGATTTTATCGGCCATAGGCATTAAAAAAGCTACCCTTCATTTGAAAAGGATAGCTACCTCCCGGTTCTAGCTTTAATTGCAGCTTTTTCCGCATTTATTAAACTTTAGCATTAAATTGATGACAATTCAAGGTTTTATGCGGTTGAATATCTGCTTTGAATATTGACAGGAATTATAGCTATGTGTAGTATACTGGACATTATGAGCGACATTAATCCGGATCGAAACAAGACAGAACTAACCGATGGGAATATTGTACTGCGGCCATACAGAAAAAGCGATGTTAATAATCTGTATCAAGCTGTCCGCGAATCTGTAAAGGAAATGTCCGTGTGGCTGCCGTTTGCCCACAAAGATTATTCTATTAAAGAAAGTCGCGACTGGATAAAGAAACGACCTAAAGAATGGAAAAAAGGAACTACATACGACTTTTGTATTTTTAACGCTAAAGACGGGGCTATAATTGGCGGGTGCGGTTTTAATGATATCGGCCGTGAGAACCGGCAAGCCAACCTCGGCTACTGGGTAAGGACAAGCCAGACAGGACAGGGGGTAGCTGCGTCAGCGACATTGCTTCTGGCAAAGTGGGGCTTTGAAACATTGAAATTAACCAGAATTGAGATACTGGTGGCAACCGGCAACGCGCGCAGCCTGCGGGTGGCGGAAAAAGTGGGGGCAAAACGCGAGGGTATTTTAAGGAACCGACTTACCATTCGTGATAAAGTACATGACGGCGTAATGCACTCGTTGATACCAGGCGATATCAAGGTTTAGAAAGAGAAATCACGTTTGATAAATAGACTTCAAGGGACCTGTCTTAGGCTAAATCTTGTAGAGTGACGTTATTCCAGTCAAGCATTTCGCTGGGCTTTGGCGTATTGGCTAAAATCTCCTCAAGGGCATTCACTTTTTTGGTACAGTCATTTATCAGGGCATCGCTTCGCTTTAAGTGTTCTTCGGCGACTTTCTGGTGGTCGTTCTTTTTCTCAATGGCAAACCAGACCTTCTGTGAATGGAATATGCTATATATATTGTCTAAAGAGTTTATATTTTCTACATCCCCCTCAACATTATCCTGAAGGTTTTGCAGATAGGCTTTCCATCGGGCTGAATGAAACAATAGGGATACCCCTTTCGCAAACGCAATATTTATTTCTTATATTATCCTTTATTACTGGTGAGTTTGTCAACGTGAAGAGGAAATCATGAATGATTGCTTCATGTTTAGAAAAGCTAAACTATCGGATAAATACTGATAAAGTCTATGTTTAAACCACTTTATCCTGGGGTGGTGTCGTAGGCAAATCGGTAGACGGCTGATGAAGCTGCCGGCGGCGCTTGATAATAAATCTGATGAGAAACGTAATCAGGTAAATAACTACCAGTATCCCCAGCGTAATCAGCACGGTATAAATGGGATTGAATTGTTTTACATCCTCGATTGTCATCCCGAAGATAGCGCCGACGGAGACATACAAGCCGTCAAAGATGATACTGGAAAGTAGGACACCCAGCGCCAGCATGGCCGGTCGTTTTTTAGCTGCCAGCACGAGCACCATCGGCAGCCTCATCCCGATTAGCCTCGCACCGGCTACGGAAAAAGGTGAAGTGATGTTGAAGCGGCCGATCGCGCCGGACTTCGACATCAGAAAGTTGAAAAATCGGTCAAGATGTATCTTATGGTAAAACCTGGTTAAAGCCGGCATGCCGAACCTGGCTATACGATAGAGTATTATCGCCCCCAGCTGCCGCCCGACCTGGGCTGATGCCCATAGTCCCATCAATTGCCAGGGTGGCATTTTGCCGGTGCCTAAATTAATACCAACATTTACCCAGAGAAACTCCAGCAGAAAGAGAATGGATATGCCGATTTCACCGAGGCAGCAGATAACGAAAAGCAGCAGAGCCATCCGGGGGTCTAAAGTGGCGGTAAAATCAACGATACCTTGTAGAAATGCTTCAAGGTCCATTACCTGGCCTCATTGTAGGCCGGGATATCCAACAGCGCCGGGACCGTGACGAATTCGTATCCTTGAGCCAGGAGCTGCTCGATAATCAGACGTAATGCCTTGACGGAAAAGGTTCTATCGGAGTCCTGATTATTGTGCTCGATTCCGTAGCCGTCATGCATCAGGATAATGCCCCCCGGGTGGATTTTTTTGATGATTTTACCAATGTATGCATCTATCGCTGTTTCCATATCGACATCCGGTCCGGGCTGGTCACTGGAGGAGACGCTCCAGGTTATTTCTATCAGGGAGTTTTTCTTCACACAATCGAGTTCCCAGGGTGTCTTTCGGCCGTGGGGCGGACGGTAAAGGTGGGGCAGAACGCCGGTGACTTTGAGGATGACTTCCTGCGCGTCTTCTAAATCGTTGGAGCCTTGCGCGCTCAAGGCATGGTTGGCATCGTGGGTATTGGAATGATTGCCGATTACATGCCCTTCGGCGACTATTCGCTTGGCTATATCAGGGTAAATCTCTACATTCATGCCGATGACGAAGAATGTCGCTTTGATATCGTACTCATCGAGAATATCCAGTATTTGCGTGGTGTATATGCCGTTGGGTCCATCGTCAAAGGTAAGGGCGACCACTTTTTCCGTTGTATCGCCTTTAAAATAGACCTTGCCGAAAACGGGCGAGATAGGCGAAAAATAGCCGTATATTGAAAAAGCGATGAAGAACGCCAGCATGGCGCTGACGGCCAGTACCATGCGCTTGCGCAGGGTGGGTCCGGTGATTCTAGGTTTGGAGGCGACCAGATTCAGGCTGAAATCGAGCATCAGGTGGGCAAGGTTGGCTATAACTGCCATCAGCAGGACGAACATCGGCTG
>MGMT01000037.1 GCA_001796525.1 Chloroflexi bacterium RBG_13_51_52
AGCCGCTAAAAGGAGTGAAAATGGCCGGAGGATACATCGGGAAGCTGCTTTTTGTGAACCTGTCTACCGGAACGATAAAAGAGGAAACGCCGGAAGAAAATTTATTACGTGACTTTATCGGGGGATACGGGGTAGGAGGAAGATTGCTGTACAGCCGGCAAAAGGGCGGAGTAGACCCGTTAGGTCCGGATAATACGCTGGGCATAATGACCGGCCCGCTAACAGGCACACCGACTCCGATGGGATGCCGCTACGTGGTGGTGGGAAAATCGCCACTGACGGGAGCGTGGGGAGACGCCAATTGCGGGGCAGACTTCGGGCCGCATTTGAAATTCGCCGGATATGACGGCGTGTTTTTCACAGGTATTGCTACAAAGCCGGTCTATCTTCTCATTAACAACGGCAAAGCGGAATTGAAAGACGCCACCCGCCTGTGGGGCAAAAGCACCTTTGAAACCGAGGATATTTTACAGGCTGAACACGGTAAAAACGCCAAAGTAATCAGCATCGGCACGGCGGGGGAAAAACTCTCACTCATCGCCTCTATCGTCACCCAAAAGGGGTCGGTGGCGGGGCGCTCGGGGCTGGGGGCGGTAATGGGTTCTAAAAAGCTTAAAGCGGTGGTGGTACTGGGCGATGGAAAAGTAACCGTAGCGGATAGTGAAACGGTCGATAAACTAAGAAAAGAATACCTGGCAGCCTTCAAGAGTCCCATCACCGGGGGACTTCACCAGTGGGGCACGGCGATACATACGGACAGCTCTGTGCACAGCGGGGATACACCGGTTAAAAACTGGGGAGGAGTGGGGATTAGAGATATACCGGACGTATCCGGCTTGAGCAAGGAGCTGATTAACGCCAACGTGGAAAAGCGGGGCGGTTGCTGGCGCTGTCCGATTGCCTGCCGGGGCAGCCTGAAAGAAGGACCGGGAGAATATAAATATCCGGCCGGGACGAAAAGACCGGAATACGAGACCGCCGCCGCATTCGGGGGAATGTGCGCTAATACCAACGCCGAGGCAATCGCCATGGCGAACCATATCTGCAACTACTACGGGATAGACACGATTTCCACCGGCACGATTATCGCCTTTGCGATGGAATGTTACGAGCACGGCATCATCACGAAAAAGGACACCGACGGCATCGAGCTTAAGTGGGGCGACCACCGGGCGATGGTCGCCATGATTGAGAAACTGGCGAAACGCGAGGGCTTCGGCGGGGTGCTGGCGGACGGCGTTAAGAAAGCCGCCGAGAGAATCGGCAAGGGCGCCGAAAAATTCGCGGTGCACATCGGGGGGCAGGAACTGGGGCTGCACGACCCGAAGTTCGATTTCCCGGCTTTCGCCGGAACGCCCACCGCCGCCAAGTACATGATGGACGCCGCGCCGGGACGCCATACCGGAGGCTTTGGCCCCACCCACTTTGCCTGGCTGATTGTCAACGCCACCGGCCTGTGCCTGCACGTGAATACCGTGGTCGACGGTTTAAAGTACGCCACGGAATTCCTCGCCGCCGTGACCGGCTGGCAGCGCCCGCGCGAGGAAATCCTCAAATGCGGCGAGAGAATCGGCATAATGCGGCACGTCTTTACCCTGCGCGAAGGCGATAATCCGATTAACCGAAAGGTACACGGGCGAATTACCGGGGAACCGCCGCAGCAGGAAGGACCCCTGGCAGGCGTAACGGCGGATATTAAAGAACAGGTATACTGGAACCTCGGCGCGCTGGACTGGGACAGGGTTACCGCCAAGCCGAGCCGACAAAAGCTATTGGAACTGGGGCTCAACGACATAGCAGAGGAATTATGGCCGGCGCAGGCAATGCCGGGTGGCGGACCTTAATCCTGAATATGATATATATACAATTCTGGGCATAGCACAAAAGGAGGAAGACTGATATGGCTAAAACGAAATACGGGAAATATTTTCTGACATACGAGGGAGAGCAGAATTTTCCTCTGGGCAAGATTCTGGCACGTTTCGACAATACTACTGTCAAAGGCAGCCTTTTCTATTTCCTTCACTGGGTAACGCCTGAAACAGATTTAAACGCGGACGGATTCAAGGTAGGGCACCCGCCACACATACATAAAGCCGCCGAACTCCTATTCCACATCGGTACGAACCCGAAAGACCCGATGGACCTCGGCGCAGAAATTGAGTTTCACATGGGCGAGGAAATGGAAAGGCACGTGATTACCAGAACGACGGTTATTTTCATACCGCCGATGGTCGTGCATGCCCCCTGGAAACCTTTAAAGATTAATAAGCCGTTCCTGTTTCTAGAGGTTAATCAGGAACTTGAGCACACTGAAAAGTTTTTTCCGGAGCTACTGCCTGAAGAAAAGAGAACGATTGTAGACTGGAATGCCTGGAAAAATAAGGGATTTCAATAAAGGCAATTAACCAAGCTTTTCGAGAAGGTCGGTCATGCGGTGGCACATTTTCCCGGTCAGTGCTATCATGGTTTTCTGTTCTTCCATACTCAAACAATCCATCACATGCTTGGCTCTCTTGTCTGCCATATTAAGGTTATTCTGCACGTACTGGCGTCCAGCCTCGGTTACCTTTAAGCGGGTAACCCGTCGGTCCTTGCTGGAAAAATCGCGGGCGATAAAGCCTTCTTTTTCAAGGTTATCTACAATCTTGGTCACGCTGTGCTTGGAACGGAACATCACGTCCGCAAGCCTGGTAGGAGTCGTAACTACTCCGCTGAACACAAGATTAAACATGGCAATCGAATGCAGCGGGCTGACCTCGTCTTTTTTCATGGTTATTTCACAATACCTTTTCACCGTATCGGCAAAAGTAACGCAGCGCCAGAAAATCGCCCCTTCTGACTTGGCGGAGTCAGCCTTACTACCACGAGAAGTTTTACTTTTTAAAGCCGGGGATTTCTTTTTAGGCATATCGTCCTCAACCTTTCCACACAGGAAAAAACGTTAACAAAAATGATTTTACCATAAAGCATCTAGCGATACATAATTATCTTTTCTTTTGCCTGCTTGCGCCTGCAGTACCAGACTCAAAGATACTCAATTACGAGGAAGTCATGCCACCGTCGACGGGCATGACGTGACCGGTGATAAACGACGCGGCATCAGAGCAAAGCCATATTACGGCTTCGGCAATATCCTCCGGCTGGGCGACCCGCTTTAAAGGAATCATATTCATCATTTCCTGTTTTATCCCCGGGTTGGCGCCGGTGAGGTATTCCAGCAAGAGAGTCCTGTCAGTAGGACCCGGCAATACGGTATTAACACGGATACCGGAAGCGGCGCCCTCCAGCGCAGCGGTTTTAGTCAGACCCAGAAGACCGCTTTTGCTGGCATTGTAAGCACAGAAGCCGGGCACAGGTTTGAGCGCGCCGACCGAAGAGGTGTTGACGATGACGCCGTATTTTTGTTTGAGCATCTGTTTCATTTCATATTTCATGCAGAGAAAAACGCCTTTTAGATTGATATCGATGGTGCGGTCCCAGATTTCTTCCGGGCAGTCCACGATATTAACGACGGGGACACGCTTGCCGTCGGGGCCGATGCCGGCGTTATTAAAAGCGTAGTCCAGCCGACCGTAAAGACTAACGCATTCGGCGACCATTGCCTCGACATCGGAGGCTTTAGAGACATCACACCTGACAAAGGCAGCTTCACCGCCGGCCTTCTTTATCATTTTTACCGTCTCCTCGCCGCCCTTGATATTAGAGTCGGTAGCCACGATTACCTTAGCGCCCTCGCGGGCGAATACCTGCGCGGTAACCCTGCCGATTCCCGAAGCTCCACCGGTCACCAAAGCCACCCGGCCGTCGAATTTCTTAGCCATGTTACGTCTCCTTTTCTCCATCGTCAATGTAGTTTACTTTTTATACATTATAATTATATAATTACTTCAAAACAAATCAATTACAGGACTCTGGTACAATAACAGTCCATTTGGTATATAATAGCAAAAAGGGTATCAATCCTGCACATTGTAAGCTATAAATGATACCATATTTTATACCGTCAGGAGGAACGTGATGTTGCTCAAAAATAAAGTGGCAATCGTTACCGGGGGCGCTAAGGGAATGGGGAGGGGCATCGCCCTTAAATTCGCCGAGGAAGGCTGCGACGTCGTAGTTAATGCCCTGCACCTCGACGGGGCGGAAAAAGTGGCGGAGGAGATTAAAGCCCTGGGACGCAAGTCCATGGCGATAAAAGCCGATATTTCAAAAAGCGCCGAGGTTAACGACATGGCAGCCCAGACAATAAAGAAATTCGGGAAAATAGACATTTTAGTCAATAACGCCGGAGGCGTCAGCGGGGTGAAGGGCGGCGACAGCAGCACGGCTACCGAAGCGGATTGGGACAAGGTATTGAGCGTGAACCTCAAGGGCGCTTTCCTGTGCTGCATGGCGGTAATCCCCGGCATGAAAAAGCAAAAATACGGCAAAATCATCAACCTGTCATCGATGGGGGCGGTAAATCCGGCGGTTTCCGTACTGCACTATCATGCGGCGAAAGCGGGCGTGCTGGGCCTGACTACAAACCTGGCTTTTGAACTCGCCCCTTTTAACATTTACGTAAACGCCATCGTACCCGGACCCATCGAGACACCCTTCTGGGATTCCCTGCAACCGCCGGGACCGCAAAGAGACGCCTTTTTTAAAGCTCTGGCGCAAAAGGAAGTGCCGCTGGGGAGAATGGGCAAACCGGAAGATATTGCCGGACCGGCTCTGTTCCTGGCATCCGGCATGTCCGATTACATTACGGGACAGGTTATTTATGTAGCCGGCGGGCAGCCGCTTTTATCCCATGCGGCAACGTTTTTATCGGCGCCACGCGAGTAAAGTCAGGCAGTCTATAACTTCAAACCCTGGAGGAAACGATGAAAGCATTCAAAATCCGCAACAAACGCGTCGACGACGATTTGCTGATGAAGAGGCGACGGGAGGAGCTGAACAAGTGGCCGACCGGCAAAGAAGTCGATTTCGAAGAAGCAGTAGCATACCAGAAAAGCCTGCCGGACAGTAAAATCTGGTGGAAGGTAATGACCAAGCTGCGCGAGGAAGGCAGGATGAGCGTCTTCCCCAGGGCAGGGACACCGATACTGGAAAAAATGATAGAACTATGCCAGGGACTAAGAGACTCCGGCGTCGTCCTCA
>MGMT01000038.1:0-4493 GCA_001796525.1 Chloroflexi bacterium RBG_13_51_52
GCTGGACAACCCGGAAATCAGCGACGCTGAATACGACGGTCTGATGCGGGAACTGATACGCCTAGAGGAAGAGAACCCGCAATTTCTTTCTCCGGACTCCCCCACCCAGCGCGTCGGCGCGGCACCCCTAGAAGCATTCGGTGTAGTGGAGCATCCCATGCCACTCCTATCACTTGCCAATGCATTTTCCGACGACGAACTCATGGCATGGTACAAACGCACGCTAAAACTGGTTGGCAATAGGCCTTTCGACTTCGTAGGCGAGTACAAGATAGACGGACTTGCCGTAGCTTTAACTTATGTCAACGGGCAGCTGACTACCGGCGCTACCCGCGGCGACGGTTTAAGGGGCGAGAATATCACCCAGAATTTGAGGACTATCCGCAGCATCCCCTTGTCCGTGCCTAAAGACGCCCCGCCCCGCTTCGAGGTAAGGGGGGAAGTCTACCTCCCCAGGAGCGGTTTCCATAAGCTCAACCGGGAGCGGGGGGCGGAAGGGCTGCCTCTCTTTGCCAACCCACGCAATGCCGCGGCCGGTTCAGTGCGGCAGCTCGATTCCCGTATCACCGCCAGGCGCCCGCTGGATATATTCATCTACATGCTGGGCTATGCGGAGGGCAAAACCGTCCCGCCAACGCACTGGGAAACGATGGAATGGCTGAAGTCGTTGGGATTCAAGATAAACCCCGACAACCGCCGTCTTGATAGTATCGAAGGGGTTACGGAATACTACCGCAGCCTGGAAAAGCGGCGGGAAAGCCTCCCTTACGAAGCCGACGGCATCGTGGTCAAGATAAACCAGCTGAACCTGCACGAAGAACTCGGCGATATCGGCCGCGAACCGCGCTGGGCGATAGCCTATAAGTTCCCGGCGATGCAAGCCACCACCAGGCTTATCGACATCGGTGTCAACGTGGGACGCACCGGCACGCTCAATCCCTACGCCATTTTAGAGCCAGTAGCGGTGGGTGGCGTTACTATAAGGAATGCCGCCCTGCATAATGAAGACGATATCCGGCGCAAGGACATCCGCATCGGTGATACGGTGATTATCCAGCGCGCCGGCGATGTTATCCCGGAGGTTGTGGGGCCTATAGCTGGCAAGCGAACCGGCAAGGAAAAGGAGTTCAGTCTCCTGGAAAAGATTTTTAATAAAGAAAAAAAACGCCCCGCCTGTCCGGAGTGCGGCGGTGAGGTCGTCAAGCCGGAAGGCGAGGTAATGTACTACTGCTCCAACGCCGCCTGTCCCGCCCAGGCGCAGCAGCGCATCGAGCACTTTGCTTCCCGGGGCGCGATGGATATCCGCGGCATCGGCGAAAATATCAGCGCCATGCTTTTTGAAAAGGGACTGGTGAAAAACGCCACCGAACTCTATAAGCTCAAGGATAAAAAGGACGAACTTGTAGAAATAGAAAAGATGGGCGAAAAGAGCGTGGAAAACATGCTTAAAGCCATCGAGAACAGCAAGGAAAGGCCGCTGGCAAGACTGATATTCGCGCTGGGCATCAGGCATGTAGGGGAGGAAATGGCGGCAACGCTGGCGGCGGAATTTCACAGCATAGACGCGCTGGCAGAGGCACCGCGGGAAAGACTGATGGAGGTCAGCGCCATCGGGCCCAAGATTGCGGATAGCATTATCGCCTTCTTCCGGGAGGAAGATAACAAGAAAATAATCCTGGATTTAAAAGAGTCCGGCGTCAAACTTGCAGAAGCGGCTGCCAGAGCGCAAGACCTGCCCCTTTCCGGAAAGGAATTCGTCGTTACCGGCCGGCTGGAAGCCTTTTCCCGGCAGCAGGCGGAGGCTAAAATAAAAGAACTCGGCGGCGCCACCAAGGATAATGTCACCCGCAAGACCGACTATGTTGTTTACGGCGCCGACCCCGGCTCCAAGCTGGCGCGGGCAAAGGAACTGGGTATCAAGGTTATTAACGAGAAGGAATTTGCTGATATATTAAAAGGAAATTTTCCCCAGGAAGGAAAGTACCCGTGAAACCAAAAGGAGCACCATGGTAAAGAAAAGGATTTTCTACTCAATTACTGCGGTTATCATCCTCGTTATTGTCGCCTTCGGCGTAGTCCAGACAAATCAACTGACCGATGTCCAGACAACGCTGGCAGCCACGCAAAATGAACTCGCCGATACTCAAGTCGGCCTTACCAAAATCAAGAATGCCCTGGCAGAAGAAGAGGCGGCGTTATCGAAGTCCCGGTCCGAGCTTGTCACTATTCAAACCGATTTAGCCGACAGCCTGAATGAGCTAGATTCTCTTAATTTGAAACTAGAGACCAGTTTTGAACAACTAGACCGAGCGCAGAAAGACTATGAAACGGCATCAGCAGCGCTAGCCGCCGAAGAAGCGCTGGCTCTGACACTGCAAAACGATATTGATAACCTCAATATAAATATCAGTTTTTTAGCCACCGGTTATGGTTATATGATGAGAAATCAAACGTATCAAACGTGTAAAACCTTCATCGCGACCGACCAAACCGATAAGCGTGAGTGGGTTGAAGGAGTCTATGAGGGCGTCAACTTTGCCATGGATGTTAAAATCAACGCCATAAAGCAAAAAATCCGCTGCGGCTATGTCAGCGTGCGTCTCGGGGGCGGGGGAAATATTGTCCTCGTTGTTTTTGAAACGACCGATAGAGGTATCATCTACATCTATCCGCCGTCCGATGAAGAGGTAAATTTACAGGTCGGCGGGCATTTCTGGACACAGTGCATTATCCCCAGTCCAGGCACCTATTACATCAGCCCGTCTTATAATGACATCGTTGAAAGGTTCAATACGACGTGGTGAATGTCGCAGGAAAGAGGTCGGATATGATATTAAAAGGAGTGTCATGGTAAAGAAAATAGTCCTCTTTTCATTTATAGCCATCTGCTTTATCGGTGCTGTTGCCTTTACCGGTATTCAGATTACCCGGCTGAATAATACTCAAGATACGCTGGCATCCACGCAAAACGAGCTCGCCAGCACGCAATCCGACATTTTAAATACCGGGAATACCCTGGCGTCAACCGACGCGGAGTTATCGCTCATACAGAGCGACCTCTGGAACGATCAAGATAAGCTATCCAAGACCCTGTCTGAAATGCAGTACATATATCAAAAAATCGATTCTATAGGTTCTGAAATTGATAAAACCCAAGATACCATCTATAAGGCAAATGCACAGCTTGATGACGAAAAAAATAGCAACGCAGCATTGAACATCGACCTTGTTGATATCCAGTCCGATTACAATAGCACAACCTCGGGCTACAGCTACGTGTTCCGCGACCCCACCTACGAGGAGCTTAAAGACTTTCTCAAGGCTGATACCTCTGATTTAAATGAATATAATACGGCAACCTATGTCTGTGAAGACTTCTCTTTCGATGTTAGATTACATGCAATGCAGCAGAAAATCCGCTGCGCTTACGTCTACCTTATTTTCGCCGGTATAAGGCATTCTATCATCGCCTTTAATACCACCGATAAAGGCATTATCTATATCGAGCCCCAGCTCGATAGAGAGGTGAATCTTCAGGTCGGCTGGCATTACTGGTCGGAATGTGTCATTCCCCACAACCCTCCCGTAACCACTTATAACGATACCGTTACCCAATATTATCTTATCTGGTAATAGTACCGTAAATATGAGATGATGTAATTTGTGAAATTAATCGTCGGACTGGGCAATCCGGGATATTTATACTCCCGCAATCGGCACAATATCGGATTTATGTGTGTCAGCTACCTGGCAAAGAAGCATAATATCCCCTTCGACAGAAAGCAGGGGCACGCCCGTACGGGCATCGGCAATATCGGGCGCTATAAAGCGGTTGTAGCCCGCCCCCAGACCTACATGAACGCCAGCGGGGAATCCGTCAACGCCCTGCTGAAAAGGCTCAATGTCAAGCCGTCCGACCTTATCGTTATCCATGACGACCTCGACCTGCCGGTGGGTAAAATTCGTCTCCGCCTGGGAGGCAGTTCCGGTGGACATAAGGGTATCGACTCTATTATCGCGCGCATCGGCACGCGGGACTTTTACCGTATAAGAGTCGGCATCGGGCGACTAGACGACAGTGAAAGTTCGGACGCTGCCAAAGAAAAAGCTGTTATCGACTATGTCCTTAGCGATTTCACTTCCGAAGAGAAAAAAATCATCGATGAGATCATCCCGCAGGTCAGCGATGCTATCGGCAACCTGCTGGCCGAAGGCTTGACCGCCGCCATGAACAGATATAACTAGCCCACATGAATAAGAAGATTTTCATCATCAAGCTGGTACATTCAATAATATTCTTTTTCATGGTGGCATGCCTGGCATATATCCTCTACTGCGCCATTGTCCGGAGGTATGACTGGACGCTACTTTTCGCCCTGGCGGCTATCTGTGTGGAAGGTCTGGTGCTACTGCTTAATAGTGGGAAATGCCCCTTCACTGGTCTTGCCAGGAAATACGGCGACCCCAACGGCACTGTTACTGACCTCTTTTTA
>MGMT01000038.1:4530-21410 GCA_001796525.1 Chloroflexi bacterium RBG_13_51_52
GTGGGGCGGGAGATAGCGCGTCGGGGCGTAACGTTGCTGTGCGGGGGGATGGGCGGCGTTATGGCAGCCGCCTGCAAAGGCGCCGGCGAGGCGGGGGGACTGACCATCGGCATACTGCCAGGGGATAACCGACGGGAGGCTAATCCTTACGTGCAAATACCCATCGTTAGCGGGGTAGGCTACGCACGGAACGTGGCGGTAGTGAAATCGGCACAGGCGGTTATTGCCATTGATGGCAGCTATGGCACGCTGACGGAAATCGGGTACGCCCTCCAGAGCGGCATCCCCGTCATCGGCTTAAAAACATGGTCGCTTTCGATTGACGGCAAAGCGGATAAGAATATCATTCTTGCGGAGAACCCAAAGGAAGCCGTGGACAAGGCGATGTCTCTGATAAATACCGATTAATTCCTGTGTGGAGAGAAAAATGTCGACGATAAAAACGGTCAAAGCCAGAGAGATTTTAGACTCGCGGGGCAATCCCACCCTGGAGGTGGAGGTCGAGCTTAAGGACGGCACGCTGGGCGCGGCGGCCGTACCCTCCGGCGCCAGCACCGGCAAGTATGAAGCCGTGGAACTGCGCGACGGCGATAAGTCCCGCTTCAACGGCAAGGGCGTCCTCAAGGCGGTAAATAATGTCAACAAGACCATCGCCAAAGCTATTGCCGGTATGTCCATCACCGACCAGTCAGCGATAGATAATGCTTTAATAAAACTCGACGGCACGCCGGATAAATCGAACCTCGGCGCCAACGCTATCCTGGGGACATCGCTGGCGGTAGCCCATGCCGCGGCCGCTTTCAAGGGCGTACCCCTTTATATTTACCTCGGCGGCGATGGCGCTTATGCCCTGCCCGTGCCGATGATGAATATCCTGAACGGTGGTAGGCACGCGGAAAATTCCACCGATTTGCAGGAATTCATGGTCATGCCGGTAGGAGCGAAAAGTTTTTCTCAAGCACTGCAAATAGGCGCCGAAGTCTACCACGCTTTGAAAAAAGTGCTCAAGGACAAAGGACTGAACACCAACGTCGGTGACGAGGGTGGCTTTGCCCCATCCCTCCCCTCGAATAAAGACGCGGTGGAAGCTATCATGGCAGCAATTGAAACTGCCGGCTACAAGCCCGGTAAGCAATGCTATATCGCTTTGGACCCCGCCGCCAGCGAGTTCTACGAGAATGGCAAATATGTCCTCGCTAAAGAGGGTCGGACTTTAACCTCGGCGGAGATGGTCGACTATTATGTCAAGTTGTGTGCCGATTACCCTATTATATCGATAGAGGACGGCATGGCGGAGGACGACTGGGAGGGCTGGCAGCTGCTCACGCAAAAATTGAGCAATAAAATCCAGCTCGTCGGCGATGACCTTTACGTCACCAATGTTTCCCGTATCGCCAAAGGCATCGAGCTTAAAGCCTCCAATGCCGTTCTCATTAAGCTTAACCAGATAGGCACGCTGACGGAGACCCTGGACGCTGTCAGGATAGCTAAGAAAGCCGGCTGGACGGCTATCGTCAGTCACCGCTCCGGTGAGACGGAGGATACGACTATCGCCGACCTTGCCGTGGGGCTGAACACGGGGCAGATAAAGACCGGCGCGCCTGCCCGCTCCGAGCGCACCGCTAAGTACAATCGACTCCTTCGCATCGAGGAGGAGCTTGGCAACGCCGCCGATTATGCGGGGATGAATGCTTTTTACAACATCAAACACTAAATAATAAAATGCAAATGATAATATCAAGATATGAATATAAAATTCCGAAAATACGACGTATTAAAAGACTTCAAACGGGTCGGAGACTTCCTTATCGAACACCACCAGACCGATAACAAAGATGGAAATTTCCCTCAACCTGCCTGGGAATACATGCACGGTCACCCCTGGCTTGATGAAAAATCACTCGATAATATAGGCATCTGGGAAGATTCCGGAAGGATTGTGGGGGTAGTCCACTATGAAAGTATATTAGGCGAAGCGTTCTTTGAAATCCACCCGCAATACACTCATTTGAAACCAGAAATGCTGGAGTATGCTGAAAAGTATCTTTACGGTAAAACGCCGGAGGGGCGAAAGTATTTAAAGGCATTTATTAACGACTTTGATATCGAACTTGAGGCGATAGTGAAGTCACGCGGTTATGAAAAAGATGATATTCATTCCCGCCCTATGTCTCAGCTGACGATAACACATCCTTTCCGTCCTGTTGTTCCCCTGCCAGATGGGTTTCGTTTAAAGAGTCTTGCGGAAGATAATGACCTGACAAAGCTAGACCGCGTTATTTGCCGGGGATTCAATCATGGGGACGAACCTCCTACAACTGACTACGAAGGGCGTAAAAAGCAGCAGTCAGTGCCGAATTTCCGCAAAGACCTGAATATAATCATCGTAGCGCCCGATGGCAATTATGTTGCCTACGCCGGGACATGGTTTGAAGCAAAGAACAAGTATGCCTATATTGAACCCGTGTGTACCGACCCTGATTACCGGCGTATGGGGCTTGGCAAAACCGCGGTGCTGGAAGGCATCCGACGGTGTGGAGAATCAGGCGCGCAAGTAGCCTACGTTGGTTCTGTTCAACCATTCTATCGAGCGCTGGGTTTTAGAAAGATATTTACTCCCAATTGCTGGATTAAGTATTTCGATTCACATTAAGGAAGAATAAATGACTGAAGTTTTTACCGGCATCTACTGGCTCAAACTGCCCAGTATCATGGACGGCAACGGCCCGAAACACATAAATGCCTATCTCGTGCGGGGTGAAAAAGGCTACCTCCTCGTCGATTCCGGCTGGAACACCGAGGAGTCGTTTATCGCCCTACAAAAAGGGCTGGAAGAAATCGGGGCGGCTATAAAAGACATCTCCCAAATACTCGTTACCCACGTCCACCCAGACCATTACGGCATGGCAGGGCGGATAAAAAAGATCTCCGGGGCGACAATTGCCATGCACCGCATCGAAATAGACTCCATCGGACCGAGGTACGTTGCCATGGAGGAACTGCTGCAGCAGACGGACCGCCTGCTGGTAGCGAACGGCTTGCCCCACGAGGAAATGGTCCAATTGAGAGATGCCACCGTAGGCCTGGAACACTATGTTTCCCCTGTCCCTCCCGATATAATTCTTGATGACAGCGACATAATTGACCTCGGCGCTTTCACCTTCCGCGTAATATGGTCGCCCGGTCATTCCTCCGGGCATATCTGTCTGTATGAGCCCGCCAAAAAAATCCTGCTTTCCGGCGACCACATCCTGCCTAAAATTACGCCCAATATCAGCGTACACCCGCAGTCTATAGAAAACCCACTCGGCAGGTATATAGCGTCGCTGAAGGAGATAAGAAAGCTGGACGTAGAACTCACCTTGCCGGGACACGACCAGCCCTTTAAAAACCTCAAACAGCGCATCGACGAGATAATATATCATCACGGCTTGAGGAATTCAGAAATACTGGCAGCGATAGATTTACGGGCGAAGACGGCATACCAGATAGCTCAAGAAATAACCTGGGGCGAAAACAGCGGCTGGAACGATCTTCCGCCTTTCCACAAGAGGATGGCGGTCTTCGAGACATTGGCACATTTAGAGATGATGGCTGTGGAAAGTCGTGTTAATAAGCTATCGTGCAAGGGTGTCACTTCCTACGTGAAGAAATGATATAATAGACCGTAAATGAAAAAAATAGGCATCACCACCACCGTCCCGGTGGAAGTCCTCCTCGCTGCCGGCTATCAGCCTATCGACCTCAATAACGTCCTCGTAAGCGCTCCCGACCCCACGCGGTTCATCACTATCGCCGAGAGGGCCGGCTTTCCGCTCAACTGCTGCGCCTGGATTAAAGGCATCTACGGCGTTTGCCTGGACAGTGGTATCGATGACGTGCTGTGCGTCACCAGTGGCGACTGCTCCAATACCATCATGCTGATGGAAGTCTTGAAGCTCAAGGGCAAAACCGCTATGCCTTTCGCCTACCCGGAACGACCGGATAAAGCACAAATGCAAAAGACACTGGAAAAGTTGTCTTCAGCGCTGGGCACAACCCTAAAAGCTGCCGAAAAAATCCGGCAAGAACTGCAGTCGGCACGTGCCTTCGCTTTAAAGCTTGATAAGTATACTTGGAAAGATAATAAAGTCAGCGGCTGGGAGAACCACATCTGGCTTATTTCAACATCGGATTTTAACGGGGACTATCACCAATATCAACAGGAATTGCAATCTTTGTTGGATGACTACGAAAAACGCCAGCCCTACCCTGCCAAAGAAATCCGGGTGGGTTATATCGGGGTGCCGTCGGTGTTTGCTAAAGAGCTTTATCCCTATATTGAAAAGCACGGCGCGCGGGTGGTCTATAACGAAGTGCAACGCCAGTTCGCCATGCCGGACGCCGGAGCTTCTTTAGCCGAGCAGTATACCAATTACACCTACCCCTATTCTATCAACGAGAGGCTGGCGGATATTAAAACAGAGCTTGAGAAACGTCGTATCGATGGCGTTATTCATTACGTGCAGGCGTTCTGCCACCGCGGCATCGGGGATATCGTGATGCGCAGCGCTATCGACCCGCCGGTGCTGACACTGGAAGGCAACGCCGACTTCTTCCTGAATGGGCATGTCAAGACCCGCATCGAGGCTTTTTTAGACATGATAGAGAGAAAAATATTTTTCAAAGGTGTAAAATAGGCATATAATTAGCCCTGTTGATTTATTTAGTTAGGAGGCTGAATTGAAAACCAGAGTTGGCATTAATGGATTCGGGCGCATCGGGAGACTTACCTTGAGAACAATGCTCCAACGCCACAAGAACAAAATCGAAGTTGTTGCTGTGAATGACCTCGCCGATACCAAGACCAATGCCCACCTGTTTAAATGGGACAGCGTGTACGGGCGCTATCCGGGCGAAGTGTCCGCCAAAGAAAAATCGATAACAGTCGACAGACAAGAAATCCAGGTGCTATCGGAACGCGACCCCGGTGCTATTCCCTGGAAAAACTACGGCGTCGATATCGTCATCGAGTCCACCGGCAAATTCACCGATGCCGATAAAGCCAGGGAGCACACTAAAGGCGGCGTTAAAAAAGTCATTATCTCCGCCCCCGCCGAGAAAGAAGACGCCACTATTGTCCTTGGCGTGAATGAAACTACTTATGACCCGAAGAAACACCAGGTTATCTCCAACGCTTCCTGTACCACCAACGGCATCGCGCCGGCGGTCAAGGTGCTCCATGAAAGCTTCGGAGTGACCAAGGGGCTGATGACTACCGTCCACTCCTACACTAACGACCAGGTAATCCTGGATATCGTCCATAAGGATATCCGCCGGGCACGTGCTGCTGCATTGAACATGATACCCACTTCCACCGGCGCCGCCAAACTGGTAGGCAGGCTGGTCGAAGGTCTGGAGGGCAAGATTCACGGCCTCGCCTTGCGCGTGCCCACGCCCACCGTGTCCGTCATTGACTTTGTCTGCAATACGCAAAAAGATGTCACTGTCGACCAGGTCAACGAGGCGTTCAAGAAAGCCGCCGCGGGAAAACTCAAGGGTATCCTGGAGTTCTGCGAGGAAAAACTGGTCAGCATGGACTTCAGAGGCAACGACCATAGCTCTATTATCGACGAACCAGCCACGATGGTTATCGGCGGGAACATGGTTAAAATCCTCGCCTGGTACGATAACGAGTGGGGCTACAGTTGCCGCCTGGGAGACCTAGTGGTCTATCTGGCTTCTAAGGGACTCTAGTGTGTGAATTAATCGATACTTTCCCTGCCTTCAACGAATACTATGATATAATGACATTGTACGTTATAAACGATTGACATTATGTTTATTTATTGCTTAAAATATAGCAACGAACCTTATACAAAGGTGAGTAATGAAATTAGTTGTTGTTGGTTTCGGGCAGTGCGGTGGTAGAATCGCCGACGAGTTTGCCCGTCTAAATAAAAGAGCCCGGGGGTTGCGTGGTCTTAATGTAATCACCGGCGCCTATGCCGTCAATACCGATGTCGCTGATATGAGCGGTCTGACCACCATTAAGTCGGACTACAATCACCGTATTCTCATCGGTAATAAAAAGACCCAAGGACACGGCGTCGGGAAAATCAACGAGCTTGGCGCGGAAATCGCCCATGAAGATGCCGACAAGGTCATCGAGACCATCAGGAGCACCGAGCATTTCGCGGAAACGGACGCTTTTTTGCTCGTCGCCGGCGCCGCGGGGGGCACGGGTTCCGGCGCTATTGCCGTGATGACGCAACAGATAAAAGAACGCTACGTGGATAAGCCGGTCTATAACCTCATCGTCCTCCCCTTCGAGCACGAGGTCGTTACCGAGGAAAGAACGGTCTATAACGTGGCTACCTGCCTCAAGTCCAGCTACCTGGTGGCGGATGCCATCTTTCTGGTAGATAACCAGAGATATGTCATGAAAGACGCATCACTGACGCACAACCTCCACAAGATAAACCAGATAATCGTGCAGCCGTTTTTCAATCTCCTCTGCGCCGGTGAAGAGAAAAAAACCCAGTATATCGGCGCCAAGATACTTGATGCCGGCGACATTATCCAGACGCTGGTAGGCTGGACGACCCTGGGATACGGGCAATCGCAAACTTCAATCTTTAAAACCCTCTTAAAAGGGGCGCGCGATTTCCGGGACAAAGCCACCGAAACACAGCGGGGCATCCATGCCCTGGATGAAGCCATCAGCAGCCTGTCTATCAAATGCAATCCGGTGGACTCCAAGCGGGCATTATACCTTATTTCCGCCCCTGCCAAGGAAATTAATGTGGACCTGATAAAAGAACTCGGCACCTATATAAAAAATATGGCGCCGGAAGCCGTTATCAGGAGCGGCGATTACCCCAGGGAAAAAGGCAACCTCGATGTCACCTTAATCCTCTCGGAAATGAGCGACGTGGAAAAAGTTAGGAGTTATTTCACCAAAGCCATCAATCTCATCGCTGAACTCAAGAAACGCCAGGAAGGCATCGTAAGCACACAGCGAGGGATTGACGTTTCGATAAAAGACATTCCCTCGCTGTTATAGCTAATTATTCAATTGCTAAATTGACCTATAATCCTGAAAGACTTAAAAGTCCCCGGTAATAATTTATCCCGTAATAATCGCGATATTTTCTGCCATTTTTTACCGCGACTCTAATAACTATTCAAGTCAAACCGACAGTCGGATTGCAGTAATTACCTGGCTATCTTGGAATATATCTGCCAGGCCTGTTCGATGGTCTCGTCGCGGACCTGCCAGGCTCTCTCGACTGTGCCGTCACGACTGCTGGCGGCATCGGCGATAGCCGCGTCACAGGCGCTGTTGGCCGACTGTTCGGCGCTCTTATAGTCTTCTTCGGCCTGCCGGACAGACGCATCACGAGATTCGGCGGCTTTAGCTATCGCTTCCTCTCGCTCTTTCATTGCCTTGGCTAAGGCGGAGGCGTAAGCGCGAGCAGCCTGCTGTTCCGCACGCCGATAGGCTTTTGCAACCTGCGTTTCATTTTCATGGTAAGCCTTGGCGACCTGCCGCTCGGCGTCCATGTAAGCGGCATAAGCCCTTTCGGCTTGACTCATTACTTCGTCAAGAGGATTGGTAGAGCGTTCTTCCTCTTTGGGTTCCTCAACCTCTGCGGGAGTTTCTTTGACTGGTTGGGCTTTCTTCTTCTGGGTAGGCACCAGGCACCTCCTTCAATAATCTTATATTATCTTTTTTATGTTATTCAGGTTCTACTTAGTGCCAAGTATATTGCGCACTATATAAAAAGTCAAGCTGATTATCTACATTATCGCGGGGTACTTTTGTACCTCTTTTACATATTATTCACCGGCAAATCAACGCCGATTAACTGTTCAGCTTTTATCTTTACGGTTTTTATCTTCGGAATCTTTTTGAGACTGTTGTAATTTTTTTTCTTCATACATCTTGGAGAGCATCTCCAGGCGCTCCGCTACCTTGCTCTTCCTTTCTCTGGTCAGCTCTTTGGGCAGCTCATCTCTTTTTTCTTCCTTTGTCTTTCCAGCTTTACCCGTTTTATCTAATTTCTCCATCGTTTCCTTAAGAGTGTCGATTACAGCCTTGGCGCCTTCAACAACGTCTTCGCTATCCTCTTCAGGGCCCTTTTTCGCTTCATCGGCCGGCTTTTTCTCCGGGGCTTCGGGTTCGGGCTCCGGCTCTTTCTTGCGGCCCTTTTTCAGGGATTCCTGATAGGGCTTTGTAGATTCGCCGGTGGTGTCTCTGGCAGCTTTGGTAGATGCCTCGGTAGCCTCCTTGACGGCTTTTACCGTCCTCTCCGCCGACTCCCTGGCGGCTCTGATTAGCGCGTCTGTTATCTCGCGGGCTGTTTTCACTGCCGCCTCTGCCGCTTCCTTGGTTTCGCGGCTTATCTGTTGCGCCCGGGCGATAGCCTCTTGTATTTCCCTTTCTGTTACTTCGCCCATTTCCCTGACGGATGCGATAGTATTATCCATAGCCTCGTGGACGGCATTCAACGCTTCTTCAGATGTCTCACGGGCAGAGCCGCTGATTTCATTAGCGGTCGCTATCGCTTTTTCAGATTCTGCTTTTAAAGTCTCTAAAGCTTCACGAGCAGTCCTGGCGGATTCTTCTGCGGATACCCGGGAAGCTTCGATAGCTGCCTCGATTCTGCTGTCGGTCTCCCGGAACTCTGCGGCTGATGCTTCTGCTTTCTCCGAGGCTTCTTTGCCCATCTCTTCCGCCCGGGAAACGGCTGCCGTAGATTCTGCGATTGATTTTTCCGAGGCTTCTTGCGCCGCCTTGATAGCCGCCTGTGCGGCGTCTCTGACGGATTTTAGGTTTGTTTCCGATTCTTCACGGGCTTTTTGCGTTGCTGCTTCTACTGCGGCTATGGCTTTCCTGCCTTCTGCCTGGGCTTGCGCAACCGCTTCCTGTACTGTTTTTACCGATTCATTCGCTGCCGTAGCAGCATCGCTGCTGGCCTGTTCGGCTCTGGTGATAGCTTCCTGGAACTCCCCAGCAGCCTTGGCCGCGTTATCCCTAGCTTCCTGGCCGATAGTTTCCGCCCGGGCGACGGCTTCCTGCGAAGCCTGAATCGAAGTGGCCGAGGCTTCTCGCGCGGCTTTAATCGCGGCTTCCGTGGCTGTGCGTGTCTCTTGAGCAACCTCTTCAACTTTACGAACCGTTTCCTGGGCAACTCTCTGCGCCGCTTCGACAGCCTGCCTGGTTTCTTTGCTGATAGCCTCGACCCGACTCATTGTTTCCTGCGAAGAACGCTGTGAAGATTCGGCAACTTCCCTGGCAACGGTGCTGATAGTCTCCGCCCGCTTGGCTGCTTCTTCCGACGCCCTGGCAGCCACTTCAGCCACTTCCCGGGTGGATTTACTCATTTTCTCGGCTTTTAAACTGGTCTCTTTGGCGACTTTATTAGTAGTTTCGGCGGCATCTCTGGCTTCTTTAGCCATCCGGTCGGCGCGTGAAGTTGCTTCTTTAGCGGCTTTAATCGACTCGTCGGAGGCTTCTCTGGCTGATTTTACCGATGCCTCTGCTATGCTCAAAGCTTCCTGTGATATTTCTTTGGCGGATTCCGCCGTTTTCTTGGCTTCGCGGCTTATCTCATCGATACGGGTTAATCCGCTCTGTGACAGCATTAATGCAGACTCGGCGGACTGCATCGCCTCCTGGCTGATTTTTTCTGCCCGGCTGATAGCTTCCTGGAAAGCCCTGGTCATAGATTCCGTGGTTTCCTGGGGCCTTTTGGCTACTTCTTCTGCCTTCTTGATAGCCTCATTAGCGGCTTTCAAGATTGCCGCCATGGCTTCTTTAGTTTCCCGGTTTATTTTTTCCGCCCGGTCAATGGCGTCCTGGGCGGCTTTAGCGGCTTCTTCGGCAGCCGTTTTGGCTTCCCTGCCGATCTCCTCGGCGCGACGCGCCGCGTCGAAAGCGGTTTTGGTAGATTTCCCGGCTGCTTCTCTGGCCAAACGTGACAAAGATTCAACCCTGGCTACCGCCTTTTCAAAATCGGTGACATTTCCTTCAACTTCCTGAATTTCCGGGCACATTACTCTATCCTTTTCGCAAGACTATCTTCTATCAGCATAGACTATTATATTATTCAAACGCCACTTTTTCAATAAACCTGCCACATTTATATTCAATAGTATCAATGTCACAGTCTTTATTAGTACCAAAAAAAATAACGCAATTGCGTAAATAGGAATTGACTTTCTCAAGTTATTATGCTAAAAATAGCATAACTCTATATGTTGAGGTGAAGTATGAAATTAGTAGTTGTCGGCCTGGGACAATGCGGCGGTAGAATCGCTGACGAGTTTGCCCGGCTTAATAGTAAAGCTAAAGCCCGGCGCGGTATGACCATCATTACCGGCTGTTTTGCCGTAAATACCGATGCTGCCGATTTAAGCGGACTATCCAGTATCAGTAATGACCATCGACACCGTATCCTCATCGGCGCGCGAAAGACCGGCGGTCACGGCGTCGGTAAAATCAACGAACTGGGCGCCGAGATAGCCAAAGAAGACTCCGATAAAATTATTGAAAATCTCCGCAACACCAAGAAATTCTTTGAAACCGATGCCTTCCTACTTATCGCCGGGACGGCGGGCGGTACCGGTTCGGGCGCTATTTCCGTGGTCACCCAGCACCTGAAAGAACGCTATATCGATAAACCGATATGGAACCTGCTAGTCCTGCCGTTCGAGCATGAAGAATCGACCGAAGAGCGTACGGTATTTAACGTTGCCACCTGCCTTAAGTCCTGCTATTCGGTCGCCGATGCCGTTTTCCTGGTTGATAATCAAAGGTATGTCAGGAAAGATTCTTCCCTCCAGACCAACCTTACCAAAATTAACAGCATGATAGCCGACCCTTTTTATAATATGCTCTGCGCCGGCGAAGAGAAAAAGTCCAAGTATATCGGCGCCAAACTGCTCGATGCCGGTGATATCATCCAGACCGTGGTCGGCTGGACGGTTATCGGCTACGGCAAGACCACTGCGCCGTTGTTTAAGTTGCCGGAGCTAAGGAGCGATTTCCGCAAGAAGGGTGCCGAAATCCAGAAGGGCATTCAGGCGATGGATGAGGCTATCAGCGAGCTATCGTTGAAATGCAATCCCGCCGATTCCCGCCGGGCTTTATACCTTGTCTCCGGTCCCGCCAAAGAAATGAACATGGATATGGTCAAGGAAATCGGCGATTACATGAGGGATATCGCTCCGGAAGCCATCATACGCAACGGCGATTATCCCCGTGAAAGAGGCGTCGTCGATGTTACTGTGCTTCTTTCCGAGCTTAGCGATGTGGAAAAAGTCAGAGATTATTATATCCGCTCCACCGACCTTATCCCCGAGTTCAAGAAACGCCAGGAAGAGACTGAAGACAAGCTTAAAGCCCTGGAAGACGTTTCCAAGGATATTCCTTCTCTGCTATAGTCATTTGTATATAAACATATCTCTTTGCTGTAGTATTATGGCGGGAGATTGGGAGTTGTCTGGTAAATTCATAAAAGACACACCGACTGAGATAGTAATCAGTTCCGGTAATAGCGCTAGCATCACATGGCGTATTGTTGCGGTTGCAATGATTATTTTGGGTATCTGGCTGTCTCAACCCATGTATGAAGATGGCGGATTTGTTGCGTTTATTTTTATACTCTTTCTATTGACAGCGCTCTTTGCATGGTTTTTATCCGAAAATCGCATTATCATTGAATTCAACCGTTACCCGGGATTCATAACCATAACCTTTCAACGCTTTCCTTTGCTATTTGGTTTGTTTCTTCTGGCCAGGACCAAGCATGTACCTTTGAGTGAAATCCATCGGGCGTCTGTAGATGAACTGTATGGTTTCGTTCGAGCCGGACCTGATGCGGTTGCAGGGGTCAGCAATTATAAATTTAGCCTGCCGGCCGGGGATGGAACCACCCTCAATGTCTGGCTAGACCACGACCGAGAGGTTATCCACCACCTGGCAAGAAGGGTCGCTGAAGCCGCTGAAAAATATATTAACGTAAGCAAACCTGGAGAAAACAAACCATCTCAAATTCCGCTTGGGTAATAGCGCTTTTTGGGGTATAATAGAGCCATAATGGCTTCTCAAGTATTTTATCGAAAATGGCGCCCGCAGTCGCTCTCCGAGATTTCGGGCCAGGAGCATATCACCCGGACGTTGCTTAACGCTTTAGCCAACGAGCAGGTATCCCACGCGTACCTGTTTTGCGGCCCCCGCGGTACCGGCAAGACCACTACCGCCCGCGCCATGGCTAAAGCTATCAACTGTCTCACCAACGGCAAAGGCGAACCTTGTAATAACTGCGCCATGTGCCAGGCAATTACCGAAGGCAACGCCCTCGACGTCATCGAAGTGGACGCTGCCAGCAATCGCGGCATTAATGAAATCAGGGACTTGCGGGAAAAGGTTAACTACGCACCCAACCAGGCGCGTCGCAAGGTCTATATCATCGATGAAGTCCACATGCTCACCAACGAAGCCGCCAATGCCCTGCTAAAAACGCTGGAGGAGCCGCCGCCGCATGTTGTTTTCATTCTTGCCACGACCGAAGCCCATAAACTCCTGCCCACTATACTTTCGCGCTGTCAGCGTTTCGATTTTCACCGTTATTCTTTAGCTGATATGGTAAATGTGCTGTCCCGTGTCTGCCAGGGTGAAAATATCCAGGTAGAGCCGGAGGCTTTAAAACTCGTCGCCCGGGGAGCAACAGGCAGCCTGCGCGACGCTTTAAATCTCTTGCAGCAGCTTAATACCCTTTATGGGAATGACATTAAACTGGAACAAGCGCAGGCGATGCTCGGAATTTCCGGCGACCAGCGCTCTAAAGAATTGGTCAAGAATATTATCGATAGAGATACCGCGGCCGGAATTTCAACCCTGAATAACGTCAATAATGACGGACTGGACCTGCGTCAGTTCCACCGGGAAGTCGTGGAATTTTTAAGGCTACTTCTCCTCGTCAAGACCGGCTCCAGCGATTCTCTTGAACTTACCCCCGAAGATACAAAAGAGCTTAAGGAACTGGCTAACAAAGCGTCGCTATCTCAAATACTTAAAGCCGTCAAGCGTTTCGGCCAGCTTGAAATCAGCCTGGACAGCTATTCCACCCTTCCCCTGGAGCTGGCGATAGTCGATGCCACCCTGCTGGAAGCTCAAGTAAAAGAAGAACCCGCCCGGGAGGTCGCCCCTGAACCCGTATCCAGGAAAACGCTGCCCCCCAGAGCGTCCCCGCCGCCCCCCGAACAAAAACCGGTAAAGTCGGAGGAGAAAAAGACTATCAGTCCCGAGCCTCCCGTAACCGACCAGCCTTCCGTAGCTGAAAAACCTGTTATCCCGAAACCGGAGAGCGAGGAAGCCGACCCCCTTGCCACCGGCAGTCCTATCGAGCAGCTCCAGCAGCAGTGGAGCAAGATGATTAACGAGGCGCCGGACGGCATGGGCAAGACCCCGGCTGCCGCTTTAATGCGTAGCGCTCGACCCAAGGAAATCGCCGATGATATCCTGGTAATATCTTTCAAATTTCCCATGCACAAGGAAAATCTGGAAAAACTGGAAAATCTAAAGATGGCTGAAAAAATCGTAAGCAGTTTTATGGGCCGTCCCTGCAAGGTGCGCTGCATTTACGAACATGAAAACAATCACCTGGTAAAAGCAGCTTTAAAAATGGGTGCCCGGGTCATCGATACGGAGGGAACATGAACAAATTCATGATGCAGCAGGCACAGAAACTCCAGGCGCAACTATTAAAAGCGCAGGAGGAACTGGCAAACCTCAATGTAGAAGCGAGTTCCGGCGGCGGTGCCGTGACCGTTATAATGAACGGCCAGATGAATATACAGTCGGTCAAAATCAATAAAGAGGTAGTCAATCCGGAAGAAGTGGAAATGCTTGAGGATTTGGTGCTGACGGCCGTAAAAGAGGCGCAGGCTAAAGCGCAGGAAGCCGCCGCCCAGAAGATGGGCGGGCTTACCGGCGGACTTAAAATACCCGGCTTAACTTAAATAAGGAGTAAATTGTCCAAACAGGAACCCGCTATCCCCGCAAACGACGCCATCGGCAGACTCGTGCAGGAGTTCAGCAAGCTCCCGGGCATCGGGCCAAAGAGCGCCCAGCGCATTACCTTCCACCTCCTCCGCTCCCCGGAAGAAAAAGCCAAAGACCTTGCCGAGGCTCTAATATCTTTAAAGCAACGGGTCAACCTCTGCTCCATCTGCTGCAACGTCACCGAGACCGACCCCTGCCCTATCTGCCGCAACAGCCAGCGTGATTCCGCGATGGTCTGTATCGTGGAACAGCCACAGGATATCCTGGCTTTAGAGCACACCGGCGTTTATAAAGGACTCTACCACGTCCTCCACGGAGCTATCTCCCCCACCGAGGGCGTCGGCGTTGATGATATCCGCACCAGAGAACTCCTCGCCCGACTTGAAAATAACACCGTCAAAGAGGTCATTCTCGCCACCAACACTAATATGGAAGGTGAGCAGACCGCCATGTACCTCTCCCGCATTGTCACCCCCCTCGGCATTAAAGTCACCCGCCTCGCCCGCGGCTTGCCCTTCGGTACCGAGCTTGAGTACGCCGATGATGTTACTCTTACCCGCGCTTTGGAGGGTAGGCAGGAGTATTAAACTACGTTCGTTTATCCTGCTTTTTAATAACATGATTAGACAGGCCATTAATAGTGACATACAAGAGATAAGACTGCTTATGAAATCTGAGCCCCGTTTCTGGCAAGACGATTGGCGCAGTGATGTGATTGAGAGAGGATTAAAAGCTTCAGATGGATTAGCACTTGTCGCCGAAGAAAATTCTAAGATAGTGGGTTTTATATGCGCCCATGATTTTGGTTTCAGGGCATATTTGAGTGAATTTATTATCCATAAAAACACAAGAGGCAAAGGCATTGGCAAAAAACTTCTAAAAGAAGTTGAAAAAGAACTTCACAAGAGAGGATGCAGAATATTAATTTCTGATGTCTGGCATAACGCAGAAAGTTTTTATAGAAATCTCGGCTATGAACAACCGGACGTTATTCTGTTAAGGAAAAAAATCTTTTAGGCGAAGCCTCTCTTTTTATTTTCCCCCTCGTCGTCAACGGAGAGGGGGATACAGAGGATGAGGTCAGTAATTCAACATGCCAGACCCGCGTGAATATTAGTCCCCCCAATTTCCCTTCTTTGACTTGCCTACATCCTTACGCTAATATCAAATTAGGCGGCAAGAAGGGGGATTGCTTTGAGTCATTATCGTGGTAGTTTCCATCCCTTTGACGACCCCGAGAGAAGAAAGTGGCAGGACCCGGAGGCCGTACTGTCCGGCATTGGTCTGAAACCGGGGCTCATTTTCGTAGATATCGGGTGTGGCAGCGGATTTTTTGCCCTGCCGGCTGCCAGGATGGTCGGTAAAAATGGTAAAGTTTACGGCCTGGACGCCAACCCGGCATTTATAGCCGACGTAAAAGAGCAGGCGGATAAAGAAGGACTTAAAAACTTGTACCTGTCCTCCGGCCGGGCCGAAGAGACAATCATCTGCAAGCACTGCGCCGATATTGTCTTCTTCGGGATCGCCCTCCATGATTTTCAAGACCCGTCTAAAGTCCTCGAAAACGCCAGGAGCATACTCAAACCAATCGGTAAAATGGTCAATCTCGACTGGAAAAAAGAGGAAATGGCTCTTGGACCTCCCGCGCACATCAGGTTCGACGTAAATAAAGCGTCACGCCTCATTGAGAACGCCGGGTTCACTATCGAGTCCGTAGAAGACAGCGGGCTTTACCATTACCTGATAACAGCAAGACTGGCATAATAAAAGAAAGAGTTTAGAATTCATCATGTCAGACCCGCGTGAATATCAGACGGAAGCCGTCGTCATCAAAAAGACGAAGCTGGGGGAGGCGGATAGCATCCTAACCTTCTTTACCCCCCGCCTCGGTAAGATACAGGGCTTCGCTAAAAGCCTGCGTAAACCTAAAAGCAAAATGGCGGGACACCTTGAACTGCTTACCCACAGCACGGTGTCTTTTTCACGGGGAAGAAATTTAGATACCATCACCGGCGCCCAGACCATCGATGCTTTCATTCCATTGAAAAACGACCTCTGGCTAATGTCCTGCGGACTTTATATCATTGAGTTAGTGCACCAGTTCACCGCCGAGCACCAGGAAAATTACGGACTCTTCCAGCTCATGCTGGAGACCCTCACCCGACTCTGCCAGGCGGAAAACAAAGAGCTTGTCCTACGCTACTTCGAGCTGCACCTACTGGAAAGCGCCGGTTACCGTCCCCAGTTGAGGCAATGTGTTGCCTGCCACAAGGCACTGGAGCAGACTACTAATTACTTTAGCCCCGCCGCCGGAGGTATACTCTGTCCGGACTGCAATCTTAATCACCCCTTCTCTTATCCCCTCTCACTCAACGCCCAGAAAGTCCTTCGGGTCTTACAGAATGACGATTATAGTGCCGCCGACCGTGTTAAAATCGACGCCGTGCTCGGGCGGGAAATGGAGAACGTTATCGGCGGCTACCTCAAGTACCTGCTGGAAAAAGAGGTCAAGTCCGCCGCCTGGCTGGATACCCTGAGGGAACAAAGACTTCAGTTCAAGCGCAATGCCTAGTCAGGATTTCTTCGAGTTAGGTTTATTTAATGACCTTAACCCCTACGTATTGCTGCAGCACTTCCGGCACGGCGATGGTGCCATCCGCCTGCTGGTAGTTCTCCATGACGGCAATCATTATCCTCGGCAAAGCCAGTCCGGAGCCATTAAGCGTATGCACAAACTGGGGCTTGGCATCCGGTTCGGGACGGTAGCGTACGTTGGCGCGCCGCGCCTGGAAATCGCCACAGTTGGAGCAGGAGCTGACCTCCAGCC
>MGMT01000039.1 GCA_001796525.1 Chloroflexi bacterium RBG_13_51_52
TGGCGTTGACAACGGCTCCGGCTTCGCCGATAACACCAATGAAGTATCTGGTGTATCTGTAGTCTACATCTCCAATGGTGCCTATGACCAGCAGGTAAAATCGGATGCAACTTGGGACGGTGCTTCATTCACCGCTGACTTTGATGACAGTGGTGCCTGTGCCGTTGCCCAGGAGTTCTCTTTAATGGCTTATATCTCGGATACGTTCGGGTCTGCGGTACAGGTTGATTTGGCCGGTGTCAGCATCGACGCTACCGGCACGATAACCGATGAAACCGGTAATACCGTAGCTACCAATACCCTGTGGCTGAGAATAGCAGTGACTTTCAGCAATGATACATATAGTGGTAATATAATATATATAATTACTGATAATTAGTTCAGCTAACAGGAGGTGGCTATATGGCCACAAACTTAAAGAACGCAATCTGCCTTGGGTGTTTGCTGGCGCTGTTCGGCACCGTTACCTGGACAGCGCCTGTGCAAGCCCAAGGCGGGTTTGCCATGTCCGGTAGTTTCAACGCGCAACAGTTGGAATTACCTCAAGGAACAAATCTCCGCACTCCTGATATTTACGTTGTCATTTTCAATAATTCCTCCGAAGACCTCAACGTAAAAATGACAACCAGCGCTCCCTTCGGGGTAACAATCGTATTACCGGAATACGATTTTCCTTTAGCAGCCAACTCGCAAAGAAAGCTGGAAGTTGGCATCGACGTCGGAATTGAAGCGGCGCCGGGTGCTTATAAGATAGGCATTACCGCCCAGCCCTACAAGCTGGGAACCCAAGGCATTCAGATAGTTGGAGCTGCGGGACAGGAAGCGGACCTCACTATCACCGGAGAATCGAGCGTTTTAGATATTGCCACGGTCAGTCCGGATGGGGCGCCCGTAACGGCGATGATAATCCTCTTCCGCGACTACGAACAGAGTGATTTTGAGATTGCGCGCGTGGATAACGGCATTCTCAACCTTACTGTATCGCCTGGCAGATACACAGCGCGTGCCTATATCGCCGGTAGTAAACTGGCGGAGGAAAGCTTTACGGTTGCCGCTGATGAACAAAAAACGCTAAGCCTGACGGTAAAAACCGTCTATTTTGAAGGCTTTGAAATAGTGCCCAATTACCAGAGAGACACTAATAAACTTGTTATGGTGCAGGTTGTCTCTACATTAAATAACCTGCTGGACGCCTTCACCGAAGTTAAAGTCAATCTGCTTGTAAGTAGGGATACTCAACAGGAAAGTATAACCATCATCAATCTAAGCCGTCTGGAACAAGGCAAGATTGAACTGAAGAATAACTACATACCCGCCGATGGCTGGCAGCAGGGTGTTTACACCTTCACGCTGCAGCTTGAAGTCGGTGGAAATATATACACAGCCTCGCAAGCAAAAGGATTGAAAATAGATGAAACGGGGATAGCTGGCCAAATTGGCGAAACAGATGCTACCGTTAGTGAGTCTACAGCGCCTACGTCACCTGCGGATGCCGGTAGTTCGACGACGACCTGGGTAATCATCGCATGTGTCGTAGTAGTAGGTATATTGATTGCTATAACAGTTATCGTACTTGCCAGACGGCGAAAATAATGACTTGCTCCGGGTAGCAGCCAATAATAACAGCTGGCAACGTAGCGATGAAAATTTTTTTCTTATTATGCTTGGCAGTTATCTGTCAGCTAATATCGGGGCTGCCGGTCTATGCTGACGGATCGGTGGGGGGCAGCTTTCAAGTAGGCGATGATACCATCCCCGCGCCAGATATCACCCCACCGACTACGGTAAGTACTCTATCGGTGGTTGGTGTCGCTCCGTATTCAATAAAGCTTAAATGGATTGCACCGGGAGATAATGGTAATATCGGGACCGCTACGCGTTACGATATCCGGTTCTCTTTGTCACCTATAACCAATGAAGCGGAGTGGGCTGACAGCAACCTGGTATACGCAGTTTCCAAACCCAAAGCGCCCGGCACAACTGAACTTTTCACCGTAAACGGGCTCTTGCCTCTAACAACATATTACTTAGCCCTGAAAACGGCTGATGAAGTATTCAATTGGTCGGGGATTTCCAATTGCGTCAAGGCAACAACTTCTGTGGCATATGTGGAATGGGAGGAAGACGATGAAGATGAGCAGATCGACGATGACATTATCCCGACACCGATACCGGACGATACCCCGATCTATTTTGACATTAAGGGAAAGAAGGGCGTTGTTTACTTAAATCTTCAGGCTGATGGCTCTCTAGCCCAGACATGGATAATAACGCTGGATAACGGACTGCTTGAAATGGTTCTGCCAAAAGGAACTATATTTCTGGACAATGCCGGCGATCCGATCAGCGTGATTGTTTTAAAGTGTGTCGAACCGTTCGGAGAGGCTCCGGCGGGTTTTGAGTTCGACTCGATTTATGAATTCCAGCCGACTTGTACTATCAAGCCTCCTGTCTCGATTAAAATGCGCTATAATCGTGAATATTTAAATGAAGGCGTAAATGAAGCGGATATATACATTGCTAATTACAGTCAGAGCCAGGTCAGATGGGTACCGTTGCCGAGTGTGTTTGATATCGATAATCAAGCCGTCAGCACAAATTTAAACCACTTCTCTCTATTTTGTTTATTAGTGCCCAAATCTGAGATTACGCCTTTGCCTTTAGATGATACGATATCTCATTTGAACGTAACAAATCTGACATTGAGTTCAAATATAATTGCACAGGGAGAGAATCTGATTGTCAACGTAGATATAGTTAATGATAGTGATATAGCCGGCGACTTTTATTTGCCCATTTACGTCAACGGAGTAATCCTGGACAGCAAGACTATCAGACTCGAAGCCAGACAGGTAAAGTCTGAAACGTTTACTATAGTACTGGATGAAGAAGGCACACAGGCAATCGGCGTGGGTTCGATGTCCACATCGGTTACCGTTAAAAAATCAGAAGCATCGGCAATATCCGACTATCTGTGGTTGCGTATCCCCTTGTCAGTGTTAATTATAGCCGGTCTGGTCATAATACTTGTGATTAATAATAAAAGACGCCGTAAGAAAGATAAAACTTTACCACAGCGCTTCTAGTCTCGCTTTAAAGTCGGAAGCAGATAATCATACTACGCTAACTCGAAGATATATTGCTTCTTTTCAAAAAGAAATCAGGAACACTTTGGAGGTGGCTGGCGAGCCAGGATTCGAACCTGGGCTAAAGGATCCAAAGTCCTCTGTGCTACCACTACACAACTCGCCAGTGATTACTCGTAAGATTATATCATTTAGCCGTGAATGGGGCAATGTAATATTGCTGCCTTCTACTTAAACCAGTGGTATTCCGAATATCTGTTGACTATATATCAATCAAAATGCCCCGCTACCATCGTGATAAATGATGGTAAAAGCAGGGCATTATTCTATTATTGTAGAGGACTGGCGCTGACTCCTACTTTTTCTTGGATGTAGTGGTTTCTTTTCCGTACATGGCTTCAATCCGGGCTTTCCACTTGCGGGCTCGATCGGCCATGAAACGGCGTGTCGGCTGTACTTCGGTGCTTACCAGCATAGAGTTTATGTTCATCCATGGGACAAAGAGACTCTCGGTGTAACCGCCCATCATATCCAGTTTGTCGTCCCAGTGTACCAGGTTGAGCAATATTCCATACTCGTCGGTAGCCTCCACAATGCCTATGTAGCAGTCTTCCGGGGCGGTCTCCGGCAAAAGGTGGACCGCCACGCAATAGCCGGGTTGTATCGCCGGTGGTTTAGCCATAATATTCCTCCGTTAACATGGATAGTAGTCCTTATTTAATAATTATTCGTCTTTATTGTCAATAGCGGCAGGCCTCTTTCACTGCCGGCCCGGTAGATAATTATGTTTCTCATATATTTCTTTATGAAATATTAACCATACGTTTATCCCGTGTTTATAGTTTTTATCCGGCATTTTATATCCGGCTGCTACGCTGAAAGAGGATGAAATAAAGACCGTCAGGATATTAACCGCACCCCGGCGGTGTGGTACTTAAAAGAAAAGGGGAAAAATGCAGAACTTCGTACTCTCGGGAAAGGCAAAAACGGTTTTCCGGATTATCGAGCTGAAAGCAAAGCAGGAAGTAGCAACTAGGCGCGATAAAAGGTTGGGGTCCGATAAAAAGAAATAAGAAATCCCGGTTATTCAGACAGGTCGTTCCTGAACTTTGATTTCAGTTCATTTATCTCCTGCAGTTGCTTAAATTCCTCTTCGGTTATCGGTTCACAGTACATCAGTACATTGTTTGCTATCTTTAACTTAAAAAGACCGCGGCAACTCCAGCACCGGCGCGGGCCCTCGTAGCTGTTATTGACGAAAGAAAATTTACTTTCGGCGCCGCACTGGGGACATTTCATACTAAACATGTCTCATCAACCCTTTTCCGTCTTGCGATGTATTTTAGCCTGCCCTTCGCCTCGTTGAGACTGATTATACCATTTTTGAATTGTCCTAACAATTTTTCTGAAATATCTTTTTCATGCTTTTAAGGCATCGGGAAGTAGCGGTCAAATAGCCAGAAAACCAACGGTATGGATATAACCGAAAAAACGAAGCTGGAAAAAACAAACTGGGTGGATATCGCTTTGTTACCGCCAGCGCGTTCCGTCACAATAGGTGTCCCGGTTATCGGGGGCACGGCGCTTTGCAACAGGAAAAGAAGCGCAATGCTGTAATCCGGTTTTATAGCTATGAGAATCCCCAGGAAAGCCAGCGGGAAAACAATATTTTTAACCGCCAGGAATTTCACTATTTCTTTGAGATAGAATTTGCCTCTTTGTTTGAAGTCGAGATAAAGACTCCCGCCCAGGATAATCATAATCAGCGGCAAAGCCATCGCTCCCAGGATTTGCAGAATCGACTGCACGAAATCGGGCAAATAGTCCCTGGCATTAAAAAGTTGGACGATTACCGCTACGACCGTGGCAATGAGAATAGGATTGAAAATCCGGTTCCATTGCAGCTTTTTTTCGTTGTTCTTTCTGAAAAACAGATGATAGGTGCCGAAGAACATGACGGGATGCAGCATGATAAAAATATAGAGCTGCGGCAGGTATACGGCATCGGTCCCGAAGACGCCGCTGATGATGATTAAAGGGAAAAACAGCCCGTTCTGGTAAAACAGGTTCATAGCAAACTCGCTGCGGGTCTCTTTTTGGGATAAAAACATCGTCATCAGCGAAATAACGAGAGATATCCCGGCAAAAAGGAGCCACCACAAGGGCAGCTGCCACCAGTCCGGGAACTTATCCGGGGAAAAATTAGCCATGATGCTGGAAAAGACCATGCATGGCAAAGCGATATCGATAGCCAGCCGCGATAGAAAGTTTAAAACGTTCTCCGGTATAATGCCGCGGCGCGTTATCCAGAAACCGATGACCCCGATACCC
>MGMT01000040.1 GCA_001796525.1 Chloroflexi bacterium RBG_13_51_52
GTCGCTCGACCCCATGCCTGTGGCGAAAGCCCCCAGCCCCCCTGCCGTCACCGTGTGCGAGTCCGCCCCCACCACCACGTCGCCCGGCCGCGCGTAGGCTTCGGCGACAATCTGGTGGCAGACGCCGTCGCCTGCTTCGGACAGGATACACCCACTTTCCCGCGAAAAGTCCCGCAGCGTTATGTGGTCGTTGGAAAGGTTGGCGTTGGGACTCGGCGCCGCGTGGTCGATGAACAGTACCGTCCTTTTAGAGTTCGCCAGCTTGCCCATCCCGCTGCTCTGGTACTGCCTTACCGTCAGCGGCCCCGTGGTGTCCTGCACGAAAGCCAGGTCCACTTTAGCAATGACGATGTCCCCGGCTTTGGCGTCCGCGCCGGACTTTTCGCTTAATATCTTTTCCGCTAATGTCTTGGGCATTTAATTCCTATTTCCCTTTAATGTATCTCATCACTGATTTCCGATTTATCACTATATGCACGATGCAGATTAAGGCAAATATTGAAGATATTACGATATGTGCTACGGGCAGTCTTTCCGGATGTGTAATTGCCTCGCCAATGCCCACGATAATGGTTAAAATACCAGTTATCAGCAGTAAATAGACCAATACGCGTCGCATCGGCTTTCTCTCCCCTACATCGGTATGTTCCCGTGCTTCTTGGCTGGCCGTGATTCCTTCTTGTCTTTTAATGCCTCTAAAGCCGCGATTACCTTCGCTCGCGTTTCCGTCGGCTGGATGACCGCGTTGATGTACCCCATCTTCGCCGCCACGTAAGGATTGTAAAGCAGCTCGCGGTACTCTTTTATCTTTTCCTGCTCTTTGGCTTCTTTATCTTCCGCTTTATCTATCTCGCCCCTGTGTATAATGGCTGATGCCGCCTCCGCCCCCATCACGGCGATTTCCGCCTGCGGCCAGGCAAGCGTATAGTCCGCCCCCAGCCCCTGACTGCACATGGCTATATATGCCCCGCCGTAAGCCTTACGCGTTATCAGCGTTATCTTGGGCACCGTCGCCTCGGCGTAGCACCATAATAATTTAGCGCCGTGCCTGATGATGCCGCCCCACTCCTGGTGGCTGCCAGGTAAAAAGCCGGGCACGTCGGCGATGGTGAGTAGAGGAATATTGAAGGCGTCGCAGAAGCGGATGAACCGCGTCGCTTTGTCCGACGCGTTGATGTCGAGGCAGCCCGCTAGGTAACTGGGCTGGTTGGCGATGATGCCGATGGCCTGCCCGTTCATCCGCGCGAAGGCGGTTATCATATTCTGGGCGTACTGCCGCGAAGGCTCTAAAAATTCCCCGTTGTCCACGATGGCTTTAATGACATCCTTCATGTTGTAGGTCTTGTTCGAGTTTTCCGGCAGGATATCGCTCAAAGCCGCTTCGGCGCGGTCGGGGGAGTCTTTTGTTTTAGTATAGGGCGGTTTTTCCTCGTTGTTCGACGGCAGATAGCTCAAGAGCTTCTTCATTTCTTCGATTGCCTGCTGGTCATTGTCGCAGGCAAACTGCGTCACGCCGCTCTTGGTGCTGTGCGTTAATGCCCCGCCCAGCTCCTCGTTATTTATCTCCTCGCTGGTGACGCTCTTGACCACCGCCGGTCCCGTGATGAACATGTAGCTCGTCTTTTTCACCATAAAAACGAAGTCAGTCATCGCCGGGGAATATACCGCGCCCCCCGCCGCCGGCCCCATGATGGCTGAAATCTGCGGTATGACCCCGGAGGCGCACGAGTTGCGATAAAATATGTTGCTGTACCCGTCGAGGGCGTTGATGCCTTCCTGGATGCGCGCCCCGCCGCTATCGATGAACCCCACCATCGGCACTTTCATCTTCATCGCCAGGTCCATCACGCGGCATATTTTCCTGGCGTGCATTTCCCCCAGCGTGCCCCCGCGCGACGTAAAGTCCTGGGCAAAGGCGCAGACGGTCCGCCCGTTCACCTTGCCGAATCCCGTAACGACCCCGTCCGCGGGAATGGACACCTTATCCAGTCCGAAGTTAGCGGAGCGGTGCTGCACGAACAGGTCGGTCTCCTGGAACGTTTCTTTATCGAAGAACAGGTCCAACCTCTCCCTTGCCGTAAGCTTGCCGGACTCGTGCTGCTTCTGGACGCTCTTTTCCCCACCCCCCGCCTTAAGCTCCGCCTCCATTTTGGCTAATTTTTCGTTTTCTTCTCTCAAGTCCTTTCACCTCACAGCTAAAGCTTGAAAACAAGTAAATGATATCACAACGCCTACACACGGGCAAACTTATAAGAGGTCATTTATGCGTTGTCGGATTATACTTCTATGGATTTCTTTTCAAACCAACCTGCTTGCCGGACCCTGCACATTAGGATGAAAGATATCCAACCTACCAATAATGCACAGAGGCCAATTACTATACTTGGTAATGCACCAAAGTGTTCCCATGTATCGCTATCAGCAGCATAACCAAGAAATAAGAAAGCGAAAATAATACCACCTGCGCTTGCAAGAGCTAAAATAGCACTTAATACAAAAGCGCAAATGCGAACGGAAATATGTTCATAGAATTTATCACTGATGATAAACATGGTGCCAAGAAAAAACAGTGCTATTGCTCCGGCAAATTTCCACGTCCATTCTATATGTTGACCATACGAAAAATAAGCTTTCCATTCTGGATAAGCGTAGCAAATAGCGTAGATTCCTGCCATGATAAATAAAATCCCAAAAATGTTCCTGATCACCTAGATAATTTTCCTTTCAACGCGTTTCCCTCGCTGATATTTTCAATAAAAAGTGGAGTTGTTCAATTAAGGTTGCCATTTTTGCCATAGGGTCATATTACAAGATGTTTCTGCAATACCTTCATCAGTTTTATACTGGATTAAACCTTCGATTTTTAGAGACACTCCATAGTTTACTTCAGTTCCGTTGGAAATGTATGAGACTATATTTTTGTTTGTAATACTTATAGTTGTCTTGCATGGGGTGGTTTGTCTTGCGCCCAGAATTTCTGTTGGCACCCAATTATTGTATGTTGTTAGGTAATTTTTATGTTCCCAGGGACAGATATTTAGATCTATTTTATTAATCGTGATATTGGAATTGGAACGATTGAAAAATGATAATACAATTTCAAATTCTGCAATGTCCTGGTCTAATTTTATGATATTAATACCACTTTTATATTTATCAACATATATGCCTTTGGGCTCATAATTTCTCGAAATAACAAAATCTTGGGTAATTACTGCGAAACTGGAACACGTAAAAATAATCACTACGCAAACAAAGATGTTCAACCAGACATGATTCTTTCTGGGGCCCAAAATAAAAAAATATAGGTAAGCTGCAGCGGCAACAGCCAAAATAGCTATAGGGATAGCCGGTAATGAGTAATAGGGGTTACTTAAGAAAACAGCGGCAATGGCACTCACTAAACCAATTACAGCCATCAGCGTAGCCAGACTGATAAGTACAGGCTTTTTCACTGCTTTAGACTCCACTGCTTAAAATTGCCTTATTATAACAGAAGACATTCTGTTAAGCAATCCTCATATAATTCCAAAAAAATCACTCGCTTCTCATCTTGCCGTGACGGGAAGCGAGTGAATGTACTTTAACTTATAGTTTTAGCTACGATGATGGAACGAAGACAGCAATGATTGTGATATCGCCGTTTATCGTGATAGTGATAGTCGCATTAGTATCCGTAGTATCGCCGATAATCCAGTGGTCGAAGACATAGCCCTCCGCCGCTATCGCTGTAATCGTCACCGTGGCGCCCTCGTCGAAAGTGCCGATTACTATAGTAACCGACCCTCCCTCCGGCGGGCTTACAGTCACACTCAATGTATATACCTTGATAAACACGGCGGATACAGTTATGTCGGCGTTCATCGTAATGGTTATTGAGGTTGCGTTGCCGCTGATGTCCCCGCCCCAATGGTCGAAACGATAGCCCTGTGCCGGGGTAACCGTCAGGGTAACATTAGCGCCTTCATCGTAGGTGCCGCTGGCGGGTGATATCGAACCGCCTTCGATAGGACTGGTTAGCGTGGTAAGGTTGTATGTCTTGATGAAGATAGCGGAGATATTCTTATCACTGTTCAGGGTAACGGTTATCGAATTGGCTGTGCCGCTGACATCACCGCTCCAACGGTCGAAACGGTAGCCCGCCGCCGGCGTTGCCGTAAACGTCACTTTGGTATTCTTGGAATATGCTCCATCGCTCCCGGGCGCGGGACTCACTGCAATCGACCCTCCGGTTAAATCGATGCTGGAGCCGGTTAAAGCCAGGTTGTTTATCGATGCCATAAAGCGTTGTTCCCATGTTATCGCTACGTGTTTGTCGCTGTTTATCGTTACCGTGGTCGGATTCGTGATATCGTTGCTCGTGCCCGTCCAGCTTTTCCACCCGTATCCAATCTCCGCACCGGCGGTTAACGTTACTTTAGTTCCATAGGTGTATTTGCCGTCTTCGCCGGGCGCCGGGTCGACCGTTACCGATCCTTCCGGGAAACCCAGTACCGACCCTATCACCAGTTCGTCGTTGATGGTGAGTGAAAAACGCCCCTCGAAGACCAACGTTACGTGCTTGCCGCTGGTCATGGTTACGGTGGTGGGATTGACTTTATCATTGTTCGTACCGCTCCAGCTTTTCCAGTCATAACCGGGATTCGTATCGACGGTTAACTTTACCTCTGTACCGCTGGCATACTTGCCGTCGGCGTCCGGCGCCGGGTCTATCGTTACCGAGCCTTCGAGGAAGTTCACGAATGACCCTATTACCTGTTCATTGTTGATAATCAATGAAAAACGCGACACGAAGTTGGCTGTTATCTGCTTATCGCTGCTCATCGTTACCATCGTGGGATTCACTTCATCGTCGTCGGTGCCGGACCAGTCTTTAAAGTCGTACCCTTCTTTAGGACTGGCCGTGAGTGTGACTACCGTGCCTGTTGAATATAAACCGTTCTGCGGCGCAGGACTTATGGCTACTGTTCCGGTGCTGGTGCTTACACTGGTGCCCGTCACCTTTTCCCCGTTGATGGTCAGCGTTATATCCGGCGTTCTTAAAAAGAAGAAGCCTATCGCCCCGAACACTACCACCACCAGGAGAATAATCAGCCACCATTTCTTGTGCACGAAGTATAACCTCACTATTGTATATACCGCGCTCAATGCCACCAGTACTATTACCCCCAGCACCACATCCTTTAGCTGGAAGAAAATATAGGAGACTACAGCCATGATGACCGGAATCCAGAAATACTTTACAACCTCTTCGGCGAACTTCTTCACGTTTTCCTTTTTCTCAAAAATATAAGGACGCTATAGCCTTAGCGCCCTTCCTTATTTATGATAATTATTCAGTTATTCTTAAATCGACACCCTGTTAATACAATTATAGCGTGTTATCAGGGTATTTGTCCAGTTTTTAGAATGAACGCCCCCCGTATCTCTCCTCTTTCCATGGGTCGCCGTGGATGTGATAGCCTGCGTTCTCCCAGAACCCCGGCTCGTTTTCCGCCATGAACCTTATCCCCATCACCCACTTGGCACTCTTCCAGAAATACAGCTGCGGCACCACCAACCTTACCGGACCGCCATGCTCTGTGGTCAATGGCTGCCCGTCATGCTTTAGCACGAATAATACGTCGTTCTGGAAAAAGTCATCCAGTGCTAGGTTGGTCGTAAAGCCTCCCGCCCCCTCCACCATGACATGCTTTGCCTCACCCTTTATCCCCACGAGGTCTTTGATGACGCTGGCACTCACACCCTCCCACGTGTTGTTCAGCATCGACCATGTGGTTACGCAGTGGATATCGGAGAATACCTCCACCCTCGGCAGCGCGGTAAACTCGTCGTAGGTGAGCGTCCGCTCCTTTTCCACCAGCCCCGAAATCTTGAATGTCCAGTCCTTCACGTCAATTTTAGGTACGCTTCCATAATGCAGCACCGGCCATTTATCGGTCAGACGCTGCCCCGGCGGTACCCTGTTTTCCTTTAGCGTGTCGGGACTTATAATTCGCTTTATATCTTCCATACTTTCAATATATCACATCATCCCGACGATAAAAATCCTAAATATAGTTATACTGTAGCCGTAAAGGAATAGGGTGTATATAAATAACCCGGGGCGAACTTGTTTTTCCAGCTGGATATCAGTAAGAAATAAATTGCGACAGGAAAGTAACTATTGGTGGGAAGGCGACGAATACCACCGTAGCCGCAAAGAACGGAACGAGGTACGGGATAGTCCCCCAGAAGATGGTCTCTATCGGCACATCCCGGGATATTCCCTTTACTACGTAAACGTTAACTCCATCCGGAGGCGAGACTACCGCTATCATACTCAATAGTGTAACCATCACGCCGAACCATATCGGGTCATAGCCAAGATTTAATACCATCGGGAAGATGATGGGTACCACCAGCACGATACAAGCCATGGCATCCAAAAAAGTGCCAAGGATGAAATAGAAAATAAGTATCAATATCATTATCACTACGGGCGGTAGAGAAAGCGTATTCACCCAATCAGCCAGAACCATGGGCATAGTTGTTCGCGTGATAAAGTGACTGAAGACAGTAGCACCGGCGATAAGAAGCATAATCATACAGGAAATCCGAAGTCCGTCTTTGGTGGCATCAATAAATTTTGCCCAGGTAAGTTCGCGTGTGACCAGGCCGATTACCAGGGCTCCAACAGCACCGATTGCTCCAGCCTGGGTAGGTGTGAACCAGCCAGCAAACAGGCCGCCCATGGTGACCAGGAATAGTATCAGCGCATCAGCAACCCCCGTCAAGGATTTTAACTTCTGTTTCAAGGTGGTAGAGGGACCAGGAGGGCCGGCATTAGGCTTAATTTTGCACCAGACCAGTATGGTGCCGACAAAAAGTACAGCTATTATTATCCCGGGGATAATACCGGCGATATAGAGTTTACCGATGGACTGCTCGGTTAATAATCCATAGACGATAAAGGCTGTACTGGGCGGAATCATAATACCCAGTCCGCCAGCCGTGGCGAGGGTGCCTGTGGCAAAAATATCACTGTAATTATGTTTTTTCATTTCCGGCAACGCCGTTTTACCGACGGTGGCGGTGGTAGCTGCCGTAGAACCGCTAACAGCGCCAAAAAGCGCACAGGCCGCCACGGAGGCTATTGCCAGTCCTCCGGAGAGACGCCCCAGGACCACGTACGCCGCATCAAATAGTTTTTTACCAATCCCTGAAGCATAGGCGTAGCAGCCCATCATGACAAACATGGGAATAACGCTCAGGGGGTATGAGGCAAACTGGTCAAATACATCTCGCGGCAACAGATTAATAGCGGCGTCTGGCGAGACCAGATACGCAAAACCGGCCGTACCCACCAGCGCCATGCTGAAAGCCATCGGCATACCGATAGCAAAACATAACAGCAGGATGATAACACCAATCGTACCGATTATAATGGGGCTCATCTTTTCCTCGTCTCCAGTAGCGAAGAAATAAATTCTTTAATTAATATCAGAGCCATAGGCAAGCAGCACACGGCTAGCCAGAGTGCAAAGGGATAAACAGAAATCCTGGCAGTAGCGGTAACTTCATGATTGATTCTTAATGTGTTCGCATAATCAAAGCTCTTCCATAAAAGTACGATAAATAGTAACAGTCCGAGTAAGGCAACTAGTGCATGTATAATTCCGAGAGCAGGCTGGCGCAGTTTATCGATAAGTTCGATACGGACATGTCGGCCATCAATCTTGGAAATAGCAAGAGCGCCGGCCATGGCGATTACTTGACCCATATACACCACTTCGGTACCTGCCGGCAAAGGCCAGTTAAAAAGCTTGGCCCCCACAACATCGACCATGGTCCCTAATATCATCACGAGAACGCCGATGATGGCAATACGTTCAAGCCAGATGCTGAATTTATTGTTGAACTTGTCCAGCTTATTTAGTGCATTGTCTACCTTCATGATGAAATCCTGCTTGAAAGTAGTCTACTAATTTTCCTTATAACTGATAGTCCCGGGGATGCTCACATAGGAAGCACCTCACCTCCCCGGGACTATTCAATTGCATTCTTACCTTGGCCTGCCGCGATTTATCCAGGTTTCAAGCTCTGGCAGTAATGGTTCTTGCTAAATTATCCCTGCGGCAATTCCACATCGAAGGGAGACGGGATATTACTTTCTGCTTCTTTGGTCTTCCAGTAGTTGATACGATCTTTGATGTAGCTGATCCAATCTTCAACCTCGGACCTTACATACCCTTTTCCGACCATGGCATCCACGTAATTACCCAGTACCGGCTGCACGGCAGCATTAAACCGGGCGCCTTCGGCATCGGAAAGGGTAAACACTTCATTTCCTGGAATACTCAAGCTGTGATTGATACCAGCAATATCAATCTCATTCCAGGTCAGCGCATATTTTTCCGCGTATTCTTCACTGACCTCATTGAAAATATCCTTGATGTCGTCAGGAAGGGCGTCCCATTTTGCTTTGTTCATGGCCAGGTAGAAGGTGTACATATTGCCTACCTGCCAGGCAAAGGTGGTGTACTTACAGACATCGGCCATCTTGAAGCTCTTGAGCGTCTCGATGCCTACCAGCGTGCCATCGACGACACCCTTGGAAACGGAGTCATACATCTCGGGCATGGGGATATCGCGAGCCGTAGCACCCAGCGCGTTGATAGCTGAAGCCACTTCGCCAGCGCCCCGAAGCGTCTTGCCCTGGAGGTCTTCCAGCTTGGTTACCTTCGTATCATGCAACATAAGGCCCGCCGTGACGCCGGCATTAACCAGCAGCACGTGAAGGTTATCCCATTCTTTCGGCTTGAATTCATTCATGAAGTCCGTGGCCACATGAGACCCTACCCAACCGGTAGGATAGCCCATCGGCAGATCAAGGACTTCGGAAACCGGGAAGCGGCCAGGGTTATAGCCGATATGCGAGAATGCGATATCAGCGATACCCTGTTCCAGAGCGTCGGGGGTAGCAGGCGCCTTGACAAGTGAACCGCCGGGATAGAAAGTTATTTCTACGCGGCCATTGGAGCGTGCCATGACTTCATTGCCCCAGGCTTCCTGCAAAGGCGAAAATGCGTGGGTTGGTGGTAAATAACATGAAGAAGTTAATTTTATTACTTCTTGCGGGGCAGATTCACCACAACTACTTAAGAATAATGAACTTACTAAAATAATCATTAGTGAAACATATAGTATTTTTTTCATCGTTCACTCCTAATATTAATATTGAAATCTGAAGTTCCTATTGACTTATCTTTATTTTCACCTCCTTAGGATTGGTGGATATTTCAGGTAGAACAGAATAAAGTGCGGCGATATTTAATTATGTATTTATTGCATAGTAGAACATAGAATTATCAAATGTCAAGTCATGAGACTTGATAAAAAAAATTCCCAGGGAAAGTCAACCATTCCGATTATCCATTTGGTTGGGGGGGGGAGAGGTGAGTAATAAAGAGATATGCTTGAAATTTGAAAATCGTAGTTTCATAACCGCCATCAAGGTGCTACAATAGTGTTGAAAAATGAAAACTGCTCTGCCTGCAACTAAGTGCGGCAATACCGAGTTCCGCTGGGGCGAAAAGACCTATATCATGGGTGTCGTTAACCTTTCGCCCGACTCTTTTTCCGGCGACGGCATCGGCGATAATATTAGCAGGACTTTAGAGCAGGCGCGGCGCATGGTCGCCGAAGGTGCCGACATTATCGATGTCGGCGGCGAATCGACCCGTCCCGGCACCGAGCCCCTGTCTGTAGAAAACGTCGAGAAGGAGCTACGCCTGGTTGTCCCCGCCATCGAGCGCCTTATCAGAGAAATCTCTGTTCCCATCAGCATCGATACGTATAAGTCGCGCGTAGCTGTCCGCGCTTTAGAGGCCGGCGCCTCCATGATTAACGATATCTGGGGACTTAAGCAGGACCCCGCCCTCGCCCGCCTTGCCGCGGAGAAGGGAGTGCCCGTTATCCTG
>MGMT01000041.1 GCA_001796525.1 Chloroflexi bacterium RBG_13_51_52
TCCATGGACTAATACCTTAATCTGTGACATAGCAGTTCACCTCACACAAAGATTGGGGAAATTAGTCGCGTTTGAAAGGAGGCCGTGAAGAGTCGCGATTAGGTCTTGATTGTCGGTCGTTGGAATAGCGGGGCTTGCCCCTGAAGCCTGATGAGCCACCGGAGCCGCTCTTTCTGAACGGATAGTCCGCCGAGGGTTCGCCTTCTCCCTTAGCTTCAGAACCTGGAGAATCTTTTTCGAACAGCGCCCGCCGTGAAAGGTTCACCCTGCCGAGATTATCAATATTGATTACCTTGACGGTAACTTCATCGCCGATTTTTACCTCGTCTTCAACCTTGCCCACGCGGTAGTCCGCCAGCTCGCTGATATGCACCAGCCCTTCCTTGCCGGGAAGGATTTCCACCATAGCGCCGAAGTCCAGGATACGGCTGACTTTTCCGGTATAGATGTCGCCTATCTTCGCTTCCCGGGTCAGGCTCTCGATGATGGCGATGGCTTTTTGGGTGGCTTCCATGTCCAGCGAACCTATGACTACCGTGCCGTCGTCGCTGACATCGATAGTTGTCTTGGTCGTTTCAATAATCGACCGAATAGTTTTACCGCCAGTGCCGATAACCGCCCCGATTTTCGCCGGGTCGATTTTCATCTTGGTCATTCTGGGTGCATAGAGGCTAACATCCGGCCGACTGGCGCTGATAGCTTCTTGCATCTTATCCAGAATAAACAGCCGGGCATCTTTCCCTTGAGACAGCGTTTTTTCTACAATCTCCAGGGTAACACCCTTGAGCTTGGTATCCATTTGAATAGCCGTAATACCATCCCTGGTGCCAGCTATTTTGAAGTCCATATCCCCGTTAAAATCTTCGATACCTTCGATATCGGTCAGCACAGCGTATTTACCGTCGTCCCCGGTAATCAGTCCCATGGCGATGCCCGCCACGGCTTTCTTGACCGGCACGCCGGCGTCCATGAGCGAAAGGCTCCCGGCGCAAACACTGGCCATGGAGGTGCTGCCGCTGGAACTCAAGACTTCCGAAACGAGCCGGATGGTATAGGGAAAGTCCACGTCGGCCGGCAAAACGGGTATCAAAGCGCGCTCGGCTAAAGCGCCGTGCCCTATTTCACGCCTGCCCACCGAACCGATACGCCTTACCTCACCAGTAGAGAATCCGGGGAAATTATAGTGATGGATGAAACGCTTGCTTTCCTCTATGCCAAGGCCATCGAGCATCTGCTCCTTGCGGGTGGAGCCCAGGGTGGTAATGGAGAGCACCTGTGTCTGGCCGCGAGTGAACATACCGGAGCCGTGAGTACGCGGTAATAACCCCACTTCACAACTAAGGGGACGTATTTCCGTGAGGTTCCGGCCGCTAATGCGCTTGCCTTTTCCTAAAACATCTGCGCGCACCGCTTCCTTCACTTTAACATCGACGACGGCGGAGATATCGCTTTCCGTGATACCTTCGCTCGCATGCTGGATAAGTTCAACAACGATTTCCTCCAGCATTTTTTCACGCGCGGTTTTGTCTGTCTCCTGGAGAACTTTCTCCAGTTTTTCATCGACGACTTTAGACAAAGCCTCGATAGCTTCGGTTTTTACTTTTTCTTCCGGCACCGGCAGCTTGGGCTTACCGGCGACCTGCTGGAGCTCTTCCTGGATTCTAATAATGTCCTGGTTAGCCTCGTGGGCTAATTTGACGGCTTCGAGAACGATATCCTCGGATATTTCTTTAGCCCCCGCCTCCACCATGATGACCTTGTCTTTAGTGCTAACGACAATAAGGTCGAGCTGGCTTTCGTCATACTGGATCATCTTGGGATTTAATACCATTTCGCCGTTGATATAGCCGACATTGACGGCACCGATAGGTCCGTCAAAGGGTATTTCCGACAGTACCAGCGCCGCCGAGGAGCCGATGACCGCAAGTATATCCGGGTCATTCTCCTGGTCGGCGGAAAGCACGGTAGTAACTATCTGGATATCACTGTGCCAGCTCTTGGGTAAAAGCGGGCGTATGGGACGGTCGGTCATCCGGCAGGCAAGGGTAGCCGCCTCGCTGGGGCGCCCCTCCCGGCGGATAAAGCCCCCGGGTATCTTCCCGGCGGCATACAGTCTTTCCTCGTAGTCGATTGTCAGGGGCAGGAAATCCACCCCTTCCCTGGCTTCTTTGTTATAGCATACGGTAACTAATACTACGGTCTCGCCGTAGCGGACGGTGACCGCGGCGCTAGCCTGCTGGGCGAGTTTGCCCGTTTCGATAATAAGGTCACGTCCGGCAATAGTGGAACTAACAGATTGTGGTGCCAATGTAATACTCCCTCCAACCGATAGGCTTTACTTGCGTAATCCCAATTTTTTAATTAGTTTATTATAACGGTCAATATCTTCCCGACTGAGATACGCCAAAAGCCTCCGCCGCTGCCCGACAAGCTTGATTAAACCCCGTTGGGTATGATAGTCCTTGCGGTTGGATGCCATGTGAGTTGTTAGCTGCGTGATTCTCTCGGTAAGCAGGGCTACCTGTACTTCGGTCGAACCAGTATCGCCCTCTTTAGACTGATAACCGGTAATTACTTCTGTCTTTTTAGCCTTATCCAAATTTTTCCTCTTCTACATTTATCCTGATAATTTATTTACGAGCAAATTATAACATAATATAGCGGGGAAGTAAATTTAAAGACAGAGAAAAGCCAGATAGTATTTATCTATCTGATAATTCTCGCCCCCTTTATCCACCTCTCAAACCATGTCACTGCAACGCTTTATTCTCCGTTTGTTTGAGAGGGGGAGGTTGAGTAGAGAGGGGCTAGCGCCCCTCTCCGCGAGCTATTCCCTTTTACTAGTACAAAGTCAAATATTGAGAGAATGAAGATAATAAAGTATAAAAAGCCGAATATGATAAGCACCTAATTTGCCCATTTGCCCCGACTCTCACACTCCTTTATAATGAAATTATGCATGAAGCCAGCATTACGGAAAGCCTGTTGTCCCTAGCTTTAGAAAAAGCCACCGAAGCGCAGGCTAAAAAAATTATCAGCATCAACCTGGTCGTCGGGGAACTATCAGGCGTGGTGGGCGACTGCGTGCAATTCTATTTCGACGCTATCAGCCGGGGTACTATCGCCGATGGCGCCAAGCTTTGTTTTGAAACCAAGCCGACCCAGATACGCTGTCGCAAATGCCAGTCCGTTTTTACCCCCGCCGACCACGAATGGTCATGCCCCCAATGCCACGAAACAAGCGTTGAAATAGTTACCGGCCGGGAATGTTATATGGAAAGCATCGAGGTGGAATAGATGGCTGTAAAAGTGATTACCGTAGGCGAAAAAATCCTCGGCACCAATGATGCCAAAGCAGAAGAAAATAAAAAGCTACTTGTCCGGCACGGCATTCTAACGGTAAATATCATGTCGTCGCCGGGGGCGGGCAAGACCAGCCTTATCTTAAGCACGATAAAGCGCCTGTCTAAAAAAGCCAGGATTGCCGTCATCGAAGGCGACGTAGCCTCCAGCGTTGACGCCGACAAGGTAAACGCCCTAGGGATACCCGTGGTGCAAATCAATACCGCGGGCGGCTGCCACCTCGACGCCTTTATGGTGGAAAAAGGACTGCACAACCTGCCTTTAGAAAAGGTGGACCTGCTTTTTATCGAGAATGTGGGCAACCTCATCTGCCCGAACAATTATAAGCTGGGTGAAGACATACGGCTGATGATTGCCAGTATGCCCGAGGGCGACGATAAGCCCTACAAGTATCCCGCCATGTTCGCCGATACCGAAGTCGTAGTATTAAATAAAACAGACCTCCAGCCTTACATCGACTTCGATGAAAAGGCTTTCCGGAAAGTCGTTATCGGACTCAATCCCGATGTCATTATTTTCCCGGTCTCCTGCAAGACGGGAGAAGGTATGCCGGCCTGGTTCGACTGGCTGGAAGCCGCCTTAAAAAACAAGAAAAACAAGTAGTTTCTATGGTAAAAGTAACCGCCATCAGTCTTTCCCGCATCAGCGTCCGCGGTGTAGTGCAGGGGGTCGGCTTTAGACCTTTTGTCTATCAGCTTGCTATCCGCCACAACCTGCACGGCTGGGTCTGCAACACCTCGGAGGACGTTAAGATCGAGGCGGAGGGGAACAAGCAGGACATCGAGTTTTTCATTAACGACCTGCGTGAGCAGGCGCCGCCTATGTCCTATATCGAAGAAATCGAAGTAACCGCGGGCAGACCTGAAGATTACGCTAAATTTGAAATCCGCCCCAGCGTCCCCGAGGCGGGCAAATACCAGCTTATCTCCCCGGATATCGCCACCTGCCCCGATTGCCTCCGGGAAATCTTTAGCCCTTCCGACCGCCGCTACCGCTATCCGTTTACCAACTGCACCAACTGCGGCCCCCGCTTTACGATTATTAACGATATCCCCTACGATCGACCAAACACCACCATGAAAAGCTTCCAGATGTGCCCCGAATGCCAGAAGGAATATAACAACCCATTCGACCGCCGCTTTCATGCCCAGCCCAACGCCTGCCCAGTCTGCGGTCCGCAGCTAGAACTGCGGATTGCGCAGGGCGTCCGCGTAGATACCGATGACATTATAAAAAAAGTCGGCGAGCTACTGAAAAACGGTAAAATCATCGCCATCAAGGGGCTGGGTGGCTTTCTGCTTGCCTGCGATGCCACCAGCGATAAAGCCGTCAATCTTTTACGCCTTCGCAAGAACCGTCCCGCCAAACCTCTGGCTATTATGGTCGCCACTATAGAAGAAGCGGAACGTCACTGCGAAGTTGATGAAGATGAAGCCAAGCTTTTAACCTCGCCCGGCAGCCCCATCGTTTTAATGAAGTGGAAAACCGAATCCAATATCTTCCAATCCGTGGCGCCCGGACTGAAATACCTCGGCGTGATGCTCCCCTACACTCCCCTCCACCACCTCCTATTGAAAGAGGCCGGACTGCCGCTGGTGATGACCTCCGGTAACCTTAGCGAGGAGCCTATCGCCAGGGACAACGACGAAGCTTTAAAAAGGCTCTCCGGCATTGCCGATTACTTCCTGATGCATAACCGCGATATTTACGCCCGCTACGACGACAGCGTGATGATTGTAGAGCAGGGCATTCCCCGCTTTACACGCCGCGCCCGCGGCTATGCCCCCTACCCCATCCGCCTCCCCTTTAAAAGCCGGCAGATACTGGGCTGCGGGGCGGAGGAAAAAAATACCTTCTGCCTCACGCGCGATAACTACGCCTTCGTCAGCCAGCATATCGGCGACATGGAAAACCTGGAAACGCTGGAACATTATGTCAATACAATCACTCTTTATAAGAAGCTCTTCCGCATCGAGCCGCAAATCATCGCCTGCGATATGCACCCGGAGTACCTCCCCACCAAGTACGCTAAAGAACTGGCGGAACAAGAAAAAATAAAGCTTGTCTCCGTGCAGCACCACCATGCCCACATAGCCAGCTGCCTGGCGGACAACGGCGTTAAGGGTCCGGTTATCGGCGTGTCGTTCGACGGCACCGGCTACGGCACCGACGGCAATATCTGGGGCGGTGAGTTTATGGTGGCGGACTTTAAGAAATTCGACCGTCCGGCATACCTTGAATATCTGCCTCTGGCGGGGGGCGCGCAGGCAATCAGAAAGCCCTATCGCACCGCCATCGGCTATCTGCTGGCGCTGGGGATAGGACTGGATAAAAACCTCCCTTTGTTCAAGTATATTAAAAAAAGCGAACTGGAAATCATCAAAGAGCAGGTAGCAAAGGGCGTTAACGCGCCCCTGACTTCCAGCATGGGACGCCTCTTCGATGCCGTTACTGCGCTTACAGGCATCCGGGGCATTATCGAGTACGAAGCACAAGCCGCCATCGACCTGGAGATGCTGGCTTACATCGCAGCCGATGAAAACGGCTCATATCCGTTTGCTTTAGAGCAGCATGACAGCACGAGCGTTATTAGACTGCACGATTTATTTACCGCTATTATCAAAGATGTTCTAAATAAAACTTCTGAAGCCGTTATCGCTGCCCGTTTCCATAATACCGTCGTCCATATGATACTGGAGACCTGCCAGGATATTTCAGCCAAGACCAGTATTATTAAAGTAGCTTTAAGCGGCGGGGTCTTTCAGAACCGACTGCTCGTAAGGAAAACCCTGCCCCTGCTTGAGTCCGCGGGCTTTGAAGTATATACTCACCGTCAGGTGCCCTGCAACGACGGCGGTATTTCACTGGGGCAGGTAGTGATAGCTAACACAAACGAGGTATAAAAACAATGAAGAAGAAAACTTACGGACCCCAACCCTGGCTTTTCCCCAACCCGACTGTGCTGGTGGGAACGGTATTCGACGGCAAGGCTAATTTTGCACCTTTTGCCTGGTGCGGCATCACCGGCGGTGAGCCTCCTACAGTCTCCGTCGGAATTCGGCACCAGAGGCATACCTTGAAGGGTATCTACCAGAACAGGACTTTTTCCGTTAACATACCATCCATCGACCTCCTTAAAGAGACCGACTACTGCGGTATGGTCTCCGGCAGCCAGGCGGATAAAGCCAAAGAATGTGGTTTTAATATTTTTTACGGGACGCTGGCGAGTGCCCCGCTTATCGAGCAATGCCCGGTCAACCTGGAATGTGAAGTCCTTCACATCCTTAACCTTGGCATTCACGCCCTGGTGGTCGGTAAAATAGTCCAGACTCATGTTTCCGAAGATTGCCTCACCGGCGACCAGCCGGATATCATGAAAATCAAGCCATTTGTTTACAGTCGGGGGCCTACCGCGCGCTATAACGCCGTGGGCGAGGTGCTGGGACAGGCTTATGATGTCGGCAAAGGATTAAAGAAACAGACATAAGGAGAAAAAACCATGACCAAGAAAAAATTCGGCCCCCAGCCGATGGTATGGCCCCACCCCGCCGTCCTCGTCGGAGCTATTGTCGATGGCAAGCCCGATTTCGCCGCGGTAGCCTGGACCGGCGTGGCGGCCAGTAATCCCGCTTCCGTCACTATCGCCCTGCAGCCCCACCGCTATAGTCTCAAAGGCATCTACCAGAACCGCACTTTCTCGGTCAATGTCCCTTCCGCCGATCTCGTTAAAGAAACGGACTACTGCGGACTCATCTCCGGCTCTGATACGGATAAGGTCAAGGACTGCAAATTCAAGGTCTTTTATGGCAACTTAAAGACCGCTCCCCTTATCGAGCAGTGCCCCATTAACCTGGAATGCGAGGTCACGCATATCCTTAATCTGGGCAGCCACCACCTCGTTGTCGGTAAGGTAGTGGAGACC
>MGMT01000042.1 GCA_001796525.1 Chloroflexi bacterium RBG_13_51_52
CGACGAATACCTCGATGCGGGCGATATTGACGATATTATATTGACCTTCAGTGCCGAACTTGATTAACGAAACCCTATCGAGATAAGCCTGGAAGAGCAGGAAAGCGGCCAGACCGGCGGAGACCATGGCGTAACCCTTGGTCAGGGCTTTGGTGGTATTGCCCACGGCATCCAGACGGTCGGTGATTTTACGCACTTCGGGTCCGGCGCCAGCCATCTCGTTAATGCCGTTGGCGTTATCGGTAATAGGCCCGAAGGTATCCATAGATAGAACGTAAGGGCAGGTCATCAACATGCCCATCGTGGCTACCGCAGTGCCGAAAGCGCCGGCGCCCTGAACGTTACTCTGCGTGCCCATCCAGTAAGCGAGCAGCAATGATATGCCGATAATAAGAGCAGTAGCGAAGGTGGTGGAAAAACCGACCGACATGCCCATGATGATATTGGTTGCCGGTCCGGTCTTGGAGGCTTCGGCAATATCGCGTACCGGCCGGTAGCGCCATTCGGTATAGTACTGGGTAACGAAAACTATCACGATACTGGCGACGATGCCGACTATGCCGGCGCCGAAAAGCCACCAGTTATCCAGCATATAGTAGACCGTAATCCCCAGGCCGACTACCGAAAGAGCAATGGCGACAAAGTAGCCGCGGTTAAGGGCATTCATCGCGTTTTCATTTTCTTTAGCTCTAACGCAGAGCAGCCCTACCATGCTGGCTATCATACCGAAACCGCGGACGCAGAGCGGGAATAATACCCAGGCAACGTTGCCCGTAGCAAGATAAACTAAGACGCCCAGAATCATTGCGCCGATATTCTCGGCAGCCGTTGACTCGAAAAGGTCGGCGCCGCGGCCGGCGCAGTCGCCTACATTATCGCCGACGAGGTCGGCAATGACAGCCGGATTCCGCGGGTCGTCTTCCGGAATGCCGGCCTCAACCTTGCCGACGAGGTCGGCGCCGACGTCAGCAGCTTTAGTATAGATACCGCCGCCCAACTGGGCAAACAGGGCGACGAAGCTTGCGCCGAAACCAAAACCGACGATAAGGTGCGGGGCAGTCTCCGGGTTATTTTGACCACCGTAAGCAAAGAAAATTGCGGTCACCCCGATAAGGCTAAGGACAGTGATAAGGAAGCCTGATACCGCGCCGCCGCGGAGAGCGACATCGACAGCTTCTTTAAGGCTTTTCTGCGCGGCGGCAGCACAGCGCACATTAGATTTCACGGCAATGTACATACCGATGAAACCCGCCAGGCCGGAGCAGAATGCACCGACGAGGAAGGCTATAGATGTACGCAGACCAACGTCAAAATTACTATAGCCATGTTTTTCAACGCCGGTATGGCCGAGAACAGCTACGAGCACACCAATGATGATAGCAATTACCACAGAATAAATCGCGATAGTGCTGTACTGGCGCTTAAGAAATGCCCAGGCTCCCTGGAAAATAATATCCCCGATTTCCTTCATTTTCGGGGTGCCGGTGGGGCGTTTCATTACGTTTCTGACAAGAAATATGGCGAATATAATCGTAATGACGGCCGCTGCAGGAACAATCCAGAATATTCCCGGTAGTTGTGACATTTTCCCCCTTTTCTGCCAAGCTTGTTGAAGCTTGAGCTTGTGATTATTATTTCTCCGGAGAGTTCTAACTCAAAACTCACCAGCTAATTTAGATTTGTTAAAACAACAGAGCAGGAGATACTACCCCCTGCTCTATATTGTTTCACCATTATAAGCACATGGTTATTCATGATTATAATATGATTCTAAATTATATAATGTATTAACTGGTTATTATCTTGATTATTTGCCGAATTTAATCCTGGGCAGACTGGCTTCCTTCATGCTATCGGCCATCGTCCAGAAATAGGCTTCGCCGGTATATACCTGGAATACCACCAGCAACGGATTGCCCGGTTCGGTAATGCCGAAGTTCTTTACAAACGGCCTCTCCTCGATGCACTTTGCCCTGATTTTATTATCGGTGATGATTTTAACTTTGCCGGATACTCGCAGTACTTTGCTAAAATCTTTAGCGTTGAAATAAAGTTCCACCTTTGGGTTCTTTTTTATTTGCTTGTATAGGGCTTTGACGGTTTGCGCCTGGAAATAAAACCCGGTCTCATCGGCATACCACATGCCCATAGCTCTAACCCGGGGCTGGTCGCCTTCCGCCGTCGCCAGGTAGCACGTTTTATTGTCATTGGCAAATTTTACGCAGTCTTTAAAATCCATAGTATTCTCCTTTGAAAGTGAAATGGCTATTTACTGCCTTTAGGATTCCATTTTACATCGGCGTAGCGTTCTCTTAACTTGGGCTTTTCGATTTTCCCGGTTGGGTTACGCGGCACGTCCCCGAACAGGATGATTCTCGGCCAGGCATACTTGGGAAGCATTGGTTCGTAGTATGCCTTCATTTCTTCTTCGGTTACCGTATATCCTTCTTTAGGCTGGACCACGGCTGCCACCACTTCACCATATCTTTCATCCTGAACGCCGATAATAGCCACGTCTTTTACCTTGGGTTGACCGATTAGCACGGATTCGAGGTCTACCGGGTAGATATTCTCGCCGCCGCTGATGATAAGGTCTTTTTTCCGGTCGACATACGAGATAAAGCCCTCTTCGTCCTGTTTAACGAGGTCGCCGGTATAAAGCCAGCCGTCACGTAAAGTCTCGGCGGTTTTTTCCGGGTTCTTGTAATAACACTTCATTATATTAGCCCCGCGGAGGATTATTTCACCGACGGTACCAGCCGGGACATCATTGCCTTTGTCATCAATCACGCGGGCATCCAGGTTGAGTCGGGGATAGCCGAAAGACCCGAGTTTATGCAGGTTTTCCAGCCCGAGGTGCATACACGGCCCCGACGATTCGGTAAGACCGTAATTTTCTTCATACTGGATATCAGGGAAGTACTTCAGGAAACGCCGTACAAGTACCGGGGGAATAGGCTGCGCGCCGGAGTGCACCAGCCGGAGAGAGCTCATATCGTAGTCGGATAGTTTCATATCGCCTTTATCGAGGGCGGTAACGATATCCTGCAGCCAGGGCACCAGGAGCATGCAGATGGTCACTTTTTCCTTGTGGATGGTTTCTAAGATTAATTTGGCGGTGACTCTTTCGCCGCCGGTAGTCATAACCGCTCTGCCCCCGCCGATAAGACTACCGAACCAGTGCATTTTGCCTCCGGTGTGGTAAAGGGGCTGGATTAGTAAAAAACAGTCCTGGCGATTCTCACGGTGTGAGAAGTTTTCGTTGACGGCGGTATGCTCCAGACTGCGATGGCACAGGAGGGTGGCTTTCGGGTCGCCGGTTGTGCCCGAGGTGAAATACAAGCCGGCTTCATCCTCGCCGGTAAGCTGAATTTTCGGGGCTGCGGTTGAAGCTTTAGCCAGGGCTTCCTCGTAGTTTTCCATGCCTTGAGGTGTTTTTTCACCGACGAAGATAAACTTTTTAACATTTTTTAGCTCGGGGCGGATTTCATCCACCCTTTCCAGAAAATCCTGGTCGAGAACCATTATTTTGGGCTCTGCAATATCGGCGCAGTATTTAATCTGCCGGCTGATGAATCTAAAATTTAGCGGTGCCGCGATGGCGCCGGTCTTTAGAATTCCAAAATAAGCCTCGAGCCAGGATATTGAATTCATCATCAGGTGCATTACGATATCGCCCTTTTTAATACCGCGGTCGATGAGCATGTTAGCGACACGGTTTGCCCTCTCATCGAATTCTTTCCACGTAAATGGTTTTCTCAAACCCTTACTCGGTGTAATTTCCACCAAGGCAATAGCATCAGGGGTCAACCTGGCGTTTCTTGCGAGTATTTCCGTAATGGTCATAGTCCGGCTCCTTTTACCCTATATTAGACTATTTTGGAAGAAAAACGAAGGTAATAATGACATGATGTTTGCATGAAAGAAATAGTATTAACGGTATCAATTATTGAATTGCCGATTGAAGGTGTGATGAACACGATTGATTATAGTCTATTGGAAAGTGGCGTGTCAATTAATTCAGCTTTGAGAGCCATCTGTTGCTGTGCTATAATTTTGTTAAGGAAAGCAAGAATCATGATAGAGCAGCTAAAGAAAATCGAAAAGCGATACCAGGAAATAAATGAGAAGCTGGCGCAGACTGAAATAGCTACCAATCTCAACCAGGTGCAGGCATTGTCTCAAGAGAGAGCCAGGCTTGAAGATATCGTTAATAAATATCGTAAGTACAGGAAAATCGCCAAAGAACTCGAAGATGTAAAGGCGATGGGCGCCGATGGAAATGACGAAGATATGTCTGCCCTTATCAAGCAGGAAAGCTCCGCATTGCAGGAAAAGCTGGGTGAATTGACGGAAGAACTGCGGCTGGCCCTGCTGCCTAAAGACCCTAATGATGAGAAGGATATTATCGTGGAAATACGGGCGGGGACGGGCGGTAATGAAGCCGCGTTTTTCGCCGCCGACCTTTACCGCATGTACAGCCGTTACGCACAAAATCAGGGCTGGAAAACCGATGTTATCAGTTTGAGCGAAAGCGGCATCGGCGGCTTTAAAGAAATTATCTTTGAAGTTAGAGGAAAAAAGGCTTACAGTCGTCTTAAATACGAGAGCGGCGTCCATCGCGTGCAGCGCGTGCCGGTTACCGAGGCTTCCGGCAGGATTCACACCTCAACGGCTACCGTGGCGGTCTTGCCTAAAGCGGAAGAGGTTGATATCGATATCAACCCCGACGACCTGAAAATCGATGTATTCCACAGCGGCGGCGCCGGCGGTCAGAATGTCAATAAGGTTGCCACAGCCATCCGCGTCACCCACCTGCCTACGGGGATGGTGGTCGTCTGCCAGGACGAACGCTCGCAGCTCCAGAATAAAGTCAAGGCGCTTTCCGTGCTGCGCACACGGCTGCTGGATATAAAGAGACGCAAGCAGGAAGAAGCTATAACTTCACAGCGCCGCTCACAGGTCGGCACCGGAGAACGCGCTGAAAAGATAAGGACTTACAACTATCCCCAGGACCGCATTTCCGACCACCGCATTAACACTACGCTGCACAACCTCCCCCGCTTCATGGAGGGAGAACTGGATGGGCTTATCGATGCCCTATCCGCTGATGAGCACGAGAAACAGCTTGAGGAACAGAAAGTGTGAAACGCAGACAGGCGTTAGCGCAAGCTCGTACGGTTCTCGCGGGTAATAATATCGATGACGCCTCAATAGAAGGCGAAATTCTCTTAAGACACGTACTGGGGATAAGCCGCGCCCGGTTATTTGCCGACCTTGACGGCGATGTAAGTCCTCATCAGGAAAAAACACTTATGGAGTTGGTGGCGCGGCGCGTGCGTGGGGAACCTGCCTCTTATATCACCGGCCGCCGGGAGTTCTACGGCCTTGATTTCATAGTCAATCCTCATGTTCTTATACCACGCCCCGAGACCGAATTGCTGGTTGAAAAGGCTATTAACCTTTGCCGAAAAAATAGCTATTCTAAAATCGCTGATATCGGCACGGGCTGCGGTGTTGTTGCCATCAGCCTGGCTGTCAACCTGCCCGAAAAAACTATCTATGCTATTGATATTTCTTCATCAGCCCTGGAGGTTGCAAGGGAAAATTGCCGGATACATAAAACTCTGGATAGAGTTATTCTTTTAGAAGGCGATATGCTGGAACCTCTCCCGGGGCCCGTCGACCTTATCATCGCCAACCTGCCTTATGTCAGGGGAACCGATATATCAAACAAAGGAGAATTGAGCTTTGAACCGAGACTGGCTTTAGATGGTGGAGAAGAGGGACTGGATAAAATAAAAAAATTATGCCTCCAGGCTGGCAAGAAGCTCTGCAAAAACGGAAGCCTACTTTTAGAAATAGGGCAGGGTCAGGCGGAAGCGTTAAAGAATGATTTACATAATATTTTTCCGTCAGCCTTGATAGAAGTAGAACGGGACCTGGCTGGAATCGAGAGAATGGTATGTTTGAGTTTGACATAGCCAAAAGCAAAATGATAAATTATTTGGGAATCCCACGTAGTTTTATTACAGGAAAGAGTATTTTTAATGAATATTATCGTTTGTGTCAAACAGGTCATCGACCCTGAAGCGCCGCCAGCAAGTTTTAAAATCGATGCGGCTAAAAACAGGGCTGAAATGCACGGCGTGCCGCCGGTAATCGACCCATATGGAGAATATGCCGTGGAGGCGGGACTGCGCGTAAAGGAAGCCGGGGGCGGAAAGATTACAGTGATAAGTTTAGGCGTAAACCTGCTGCGTGAGGTGGTTAAAAAACCGCTGGCAATGGGCGCTGACGAACTTATTTTACTTGATGACGAAGCTTACGCCGGAGGTGACAGCTGGTCTAATGCCTATTCCCTCGCAATGGCGATAAAAAAAGCAGGAGCTTTCGATATGATACTATGCGGTCGTGAAGCCTCCGATACCAATGCCGGGCAGACCGGGCCGGCTATTTCCGAGATATTGGGGCTCCCCTGTATTACCCTGGCAAGAAAGATAGAAGTAAAAGACAGCCAACTCCGCATAGAAAGAGTAAATTCTTCAGGTTATGATGTCATCGAGTCGCCGCTGCCGGCGGTGGTTACCGTTAGCAATGAAATAGGACAGCCCCGTTACCCCACCGTCAAAGGCATTATGGCGGCTAAAAAGATAGAGCCGGTTATCTGGAAACCCACTGATATCGGTATTGAGGCAGCAGGCACAGGAGCAAACACACAGCGGACCAAACTGCGCAAGCTTTTCCAGCCGGTATACGAAGGAAAATGTGATTTCGCTGCCGGGGATAGTCCCGAAGAGATGGCTGTCGACCTTGCCGTGAAACTTAGACAAGCCAAGGTGCTATAAAGAATATAGAGGTGACTGATAATGTCTGATTATGAAGGCGTAGCCGTTTACTGTGAAACTAAGGAAGATAAAATCCTGCCGATTGCCGCGGAAGGTCTCGGGATAGGCAGAAAGCTGGCGGATACTCTCGGGCAGAAACTCTCGGCTGTAATCGTCGGCGGCAATATAAGCGGACTGGCACAGCAGATTATTTCCTGCGGCGCCGATAAGGTCTATATCGTTGACGACCTTCAACTTAAAGACTACCAGGCGGATGTTTATATCAGCGTTTTGGAAAAGGTAATTAAGCAGGTAAAGCCGCAGATTATTATCATGGGACAGACCGATTACGGGCGCGAGCTGGCGCCGAGGCTGGCTTTCCGACTGGGCACGGCCGCAACGATGGATTGCGTCGACCTGGCTATCGACGCCGAGTCGAAACGCCTGCTTCAGACCAAGCCGGTCTATGGAGGCAATGCCCAGGCTGTATTTATTACGGAGACCGACCCGCAGGTAGTCACGATACGCACCAAGGCTATGGAGGCTCTTACGCCGGATACTTCTAGAAAGGGAGAATCTGTTACCATTCCAGCGGATCTGGATGCATCCGTAATCAAGACCAAGACTCTGGAGCGGGTCGTGGAAGAGGTGGCCGGCATTAAAATCGAAGACGCACAGGTGGTGGTTGCCGGAGGGAGGGGAATCGGCAGCGCCGATGGATTCAAACAGCTGGATGAGTTAGCAAAACTGTTGAAAGGAGCTGTTGGCGCCAGCAGGCCTCCCTGCGATAACGGGTGGATACCGGATATGGCGCAGGTTGGTCTTACCGGAAAAATTATCGCCCCTGAAATTTATATCGCGGTGGCTATATCCGGCTCCAGCCAGCACATGAGCGGATGTTCCGGCTCTAAAACGATTATCGCTATAAATAGAGACAAGGAAGCCAATATCTTCCGCCAGGCGCGTTTCGGGGTCATCGGCGACTGGAAAAAGGTTTTACCCGCCTTTACACAGAAATTAAAGGAATTGATGGCTTCTTAACCAGTTGCCACATCCTTTTTAAAAAAGAATGACGTCCTCTAAAAAGGGAAGTCATCTTATTTTTTGAGAGCGCCATGTCTAGCTCTTTTCAGCCTTTTCCGCCTGTTTCTGCGATACGAGTTTCTGGGTTATATTAGCCGGGACTTCTTCATAATGGTCGAATTCCATGATAAAAGTTGCCCGTCCCTGTGTCATTGATTTAAGGTCGATGCTGTAGCGCTGGATTTCCGCCAGGGGAACCTGCGCATCGATAACATTTGTATCGCCCTCCGGGTTCATCCCCATCACGCGGGCGCGTTTGGTATTGAGGTCACCGATAATATCGCCGGTAAGGTCGTTGGGCACCGTTACCTTTAAGTTCATTATCGGCTCCAGAAGGATAGGCCGACCTTCCGCGAGTCCTTTCTTAAATGCCCCGGCCCCGGCTATTTTGAAACATATTTCAGATGAATCAACCGCATGAAAGCTTCCGTCATAAAGTGTTGCCTTTACTCCTATAACCGGATATCCGGCCAGGCAGCCTTCGGAATAGGCTTCAACGACTCCCTTCTCGACAGCGGGAATATAGTTCCTGGGCACAGAACCTCCCACCACTTTTTCGGCGAACTCATTGGCGCCGCGTTCCGGTAGCGGTTCCAGTGCCAGTAAAACGTGGCCGTACTGGCCGTGACCGCCGGACTGTTTTTTATGCTTGTATTCCGCTTTAGACGGCGCTGTAATTGTCTCGCGGTACGGGACCTTGGGAATAGCCAGTTCCACATGCACGCCGAACTTACGCTGCATCTTTTCTGCGGCTACGGAAAGGTGGGTATCACCCATGCCGGAAAGAATCGTTTCACCGGTGCCCAATTCCCGGTGCACTTTAAGCGTGGGGTCTTCTTCCGTAAGGCGGGATAAAGCCGAGCCCATTTTATCGATATCGATTTTCGTCTTAGGGTATACGGCTTCCCGGAAAATAGGGGTGGGGAAGACGATAGGCGTTATTTTTACCTGCTTATCTTGAGTGCATAACGTATCTCCCGTGGCAGTCACGTTCAGTTTTGCCACCGCACCGATATCCCCGGCCCTGATTTCAGCTGCCGGTTCCTGTGTTTTCCCTCTCATTAAATATAGCTGCCCGATACGCTCAACGGCGCTCTGGCTGGAATTATAAACCTGCGAGTTACTGGTAAAAACTCCATTGTAAACACGAAAATAGGTAAGCTTCCCGACATACGGGTCGGCGGTAGTTTTGAAGACCAGCGCAGCGAGCGGCGCGCTTTCCGAGGGGTCGGCAGCTCCACTTGCAGTCATTATTTTTTGCTCTTTGGGTAAAGGCAGGTAATCACATATAGCGTCTAATACACGGTTAACCGCGATGTTTTGCAGCGCGGAGCCGGCTATTATAGGTACGATACTGCCGCTGATGACAGCCTGCCTCAATGTCCCGGTGAGTTCTTCAAGAGTTATTTCATCGCCGCCGAGGTATTTCTCAATCAGTTTATCATCAATCTCGGCGATTGCTTCTATAAGTTTTTCACGGTACGAGTCTGCCTGCGCTTTAACTGCTTCGGGAATTTCAGCTTCTTTCGGAGGTGAACCGGTGTAGGCTTTCATCGTCAGCAGGTCAACCACACCTTGAAAATCTGTATGAGCGCCGATAGTAATCTGAATCGGATGGCATTTGGCACCAAGTTTAGTCTTGATTTCTTCAACAACTTTAAAGAAGTCGGCATTTTCACGGTCCATTTTGTTTATATAGACAAGTCTTGGAAGTTTAGCTTCCTCACAATAGCCCCAGACCATCTCCGTGCCTACTTCTACCCCGGAGGCGGCGCATACGGCGACGATAGCCCCCTCGCTGACGCGCATGCCGGCTTTTACCTCACCGACGAAATCGGCATAACCCGGAACATCGATGATGTTCAATTTTCTTTCCCGCCAGTTCGACGGAAGCAGGGATAAATTTATGCTGATACGGCGCTTGGCTTCATCCGGGTCGTAATCAGATGTTGAAGAGCCGTCATCAACTTTACCTAACCGGTTGATTACTCCGGCATTAAAAAGCATCGCTTCAGAGAGCGATGTTTTACCGGCACCGCCGTGGGATAACAGAACAACGTTGTGAATATTCTCCAGTCCGTATTTAGGCATGAAACCACCTGCTCTCTATATTCTTCGGATATTATTATACCCGCAGTAGACCGAACACGGCAAGCGCTCGTGAAATGTGATATTTATCTATGAAGAATGTTAAAGGTATTTTCAGAATTTATCTTTGATAGCAATCTCGGACAGTTCTTTGCGGGGCGGCGCCTTGCCTTCCTGGTCGGGTACGCCGACGGGGAACAAGGTGACTACCCGGTAACCTTTCGGTACGTTGAGGACCTTCTCCGCCTGTGCGGCGTCGAAAGCGCCGATAATCACCGTGCCGAGACCTTGTGCGTGGGCTGCCAGCACCATATTTTGCACTGCCAGCGCAGTATCAAACATGAACCAGTCGCCTTTATCGGTAGCGTATTCAACCCCGCCTCCGCCCGGCCCGTGTTTAGCCCCAGCTTTTCCTATCTCTGCACAAACGGCGATAATCACCGGGACCGTATTCATGGCATTAGCGGCTGGATTTGGGATTTCTTTATCCGGGAGTTTAATCTTCATTAATGTATCGGTAAGTTTTGCCCTCAATTCGGCGTCGCGTACAACGACGAAGCGCCAGCACTGCGTATTCCCCCATGAAGGCGCCCAGCGCCCGGCTTCCAGAATTGCTTCTATCTTCTTGTCATCAATTTGGTCGGTTTTATATCGTCTGATGCTTCTTCTGCTTTTAATCGCTTCTAATACTTCCATTAATATTCCTTATCTATTATTGAATTTATCTTTAAAAAGGACTTCGGACAGCTGTTTACGGGGAGATATCTGTCCTTTACGTTCAGGCACACCCAGCGGTGTCATGGTAACTATAGCGTAACCTTCAGGAACGCCCAGGAGTTGCGCAGCTTTAACAGCGTCAAATCCGCCTACGATTACCGTGCCAAGCCCCAGAGTATGAGCTGCCAGAGTCAAATTTTCCACTGCCAGGGCAATATCGAACATAAACCAGTAATCGCCCTTATCGGTAACAGGAGTGCCGTCGGCGCTGCACCCGGCTTTTCCCTTTTCGGCGCAGATAACTATCAGGACCGGCGCCTGCTTGATGGATTTGGCAGCGGCGTTTTCAACCCATTCGTTATCAATTTTTACCCTGGAGAGCGTATCGGCAATATCCGTCTTGATTTTCGGGTCGCGTATCACTATAAAACGCCAGCATTGTATATTGCCCCAGGAAGGCGCCCAGTGCGCCGCTTCCAACACGGTTTGAATAGTCTTATCATCCACAATATCGGGCTTGTAATGCCGGATGCTTCTCCTGTTTTTAATCGCTTCAAATACATCCATATTCACCCTCCGTATCCACTGCCGTTTGAATTTTCCCAGGCTCCCTTGCCGATAAGAGCCACGAAACGGCAGCCTCCGAGTTTTTCAACCTTATTATTTTCTTTTTGCCTGGTTACCTTATAAAGCTCCTGGACATAGCGTGAACCCGCCGGTATTACCATGCGACCACCGATAGCAAGTTGGTTAATCAGGTCATCCGGTATGTCCGGAGCTGCGGCCGTAACCATGATGGCATCGTAAGGCGCTTCTTCCGGCCAGCCCAGGGTCTCTTTGGCTAAATGTATCTCGATATTGTCATAGCCCAGGCTGTCCAGGACTCTCCGAGCGGATTTTGCCAAGGCGGGCACACGTTCGATGGAAATAATTTTCCCGGCTAACTCGGCTAATATCGCTGTCTGGTAGCCGCTGCCCGTGCCTATTTCCAGTACCTTTTCGTTGCCCGTTAGTTCCAGTGACTGCGTCATCAAGGCAATAATATAAGGCTGTGAAATCGTTTGTTCCCAGCCGATAGGCAGCGGCCCGTCTTCATAAGCCAGATGACGGCTCTCCTCCGGTATAAATTGCTCGCGCGGTATACGTGACATGGCGGCTAAAACCCGCTTATCTTTTATCTCTACATAGAGTTGACGTATCAGTTCGGCTCTAGCCGTTTCATAGTCCTTCATGGTCGCCGTCAAGACGTTCAGGAAAAAATATAATAAGCCACAATCAATAAGATTATGATAATACCCGTAAGGATGCCTATTCTCTTTAAGTCACTGCCGATAAACTCATAATGCAAGGGCAGGGCTGCGGAAGACACTATCTTTTTCTGCACCGATGTTTTTACTATCGGGGCAATGCCTGGAGGTGCCTCTGCTCTCGAAATACTGCCGGTGGCTTCCTGTGGTAAACCTGTGCCCGCCTGCATTTGTATGTTTTTAATTCTTTTCTTGCTGTGATGATGCTTGCCTCTACCGTGTTTAGATTTCGCTGGCAACTGTTTACCTCCTGTTGAATTTACTATTTTGCCCTGGGATGAGATTTATCGTAGGTCCGCCGAACCTGCTCGGTAGTCAGGTGCGTATAAACCTGGGTGGTGGATATATTGGCATGTCCCAGCAATTCCTGTACCGACCTTAAATCGGCGCCTCCGCTTAGCATATGCGTGGCAAAACTGTGCCTCAACGTGTGCGGGCTGATTTTAGAACTTAGTCCAGCGGTCTTGGCGTATTCCTTAAGCTTCTGCCAGAATCCCTGCCTGGTAAGCCTTTCACCGCGGGCGTTTAAAAACATTGCCGTTTCTTTCTTGCCGTGAGCCAGCTTGGGACGGTCTTCATTAATATATGTTTTTACAGCCTTGGCGATATTTTCGTATAGAGGGATAATGCGTTCCTTCCTGCCTTTTCCAAAACACCGCACGAAGTAATTGCCCTCGGTATTAACGTCGCCCAGGTTCAACGCCACCAGTTCGCTTATGCGCATACCGCTGGCATACAGCAGCTCCAACATAGCCCGGTCGCGTTTGGCTTCCGCTGTAGATAGTTTAGCGGGTTGCTCCAGCAGCAGGCGTACCTGGTTAATCGGTATCGGTTTAGGTAAAGCCTTGCCTACGCTGGGCGATCTCATATTTTCAGTCGGGTCGGTTTTAATGTGACCTTCCGATAACATAAAACCGAAGAATGACCTGGCTGCCGCTACCTTGCGTGCAACCGTGGTCGCTACATAGCCCCTCTCTTTGAGATTAAGCATGTAGCCTAACATGGTCTGCCTGTTGAAATTTGCCCAGGAAGCCAGCGATGTGTTTCCCTTCGCGAAATCAGCCAGCCCCGTGAGGTCGTTTCGGTAGGCAGAAATGGTATGTTCGGAATATCCTTTTTCAACCGCCAGAAAATGCAGGAAATTTTCGATTGGTTCTTTCATAATATCTCCTCGTGGCTTAAGTTTTAACCGGCATTGCCTCCAAGACTTCTAGTAACTATTTTAACATAATATTTTAACATAAAAAAGGGCGGTATTAACCCTCTCATTTTTATATTGTATGTTCCTTTACCATACGACTGCAAAGCCATAACTATAAGCAGTCTCAAATCAAGATTTCTTCAAAGTATCAATTCTCTTTTCAGAAGTGAATACCTCTTCCTGATGTCCATGCCTGACATATTGACTATTACCAACCAGCTATTGTGGTTGGGACGAAAGACATATAAGATGATTTCAGCAGGGTGTACATAAAGGTATAAAAAAGGCAGCTTTTTTCATGAATCCACCTATTGAAGAAGCCAAGAATATATTACGCAAAAAATCACCCGAGCCGGAAGCCTTGCGTCTCATTCCGGAGACTATGGCCCGCAAGTATATTACCATACCTGTAGCTATCGAAGGAAATATCTTGCGCGTGGCTATGACTAATCCTTCCGATATTCTGGCGCTGGAAGCTCTGGCAAGCTCGAGCCAGATGCGCATTGAACCTGAAGCAGCCTCACCCGAAGAAATACTTGAAGCTATCGATTTCAATTATAAAAATTACGAGGAAATTGAAAAGCAAATTTCCAACATAACTCTATCTCAAGAAATTAAAAAAATAGATAGACAGCTTATTGCCGACCCAAATACGGAAGCCCCGGTAGCCCAGGTGTTATCCCTTATCATCGATGAAGCGGTAAAAGCTCGAGCCTCCGATATTCACCTTCATCCCGGCGAAGATAAGCTGCGGGTACGCTACCGCATTGACGGTACGCTGCATGATATGTTTTCTTTACCGCTGACCACGCTGACCCAGATTATTTCGAGAATTAAAATCATGGCGAACATGAACATTGCCGACCATCACCGTCCGCAGGACGGTCAATTCTCGGTAAAAGCCAAGGGCAGATTGATAGATATACGAGTTGCGATTATCGCCACCGTATGTGGAGAAATGGCGGTATTGCGTCTCCTCGATAAATCGCGCGCGACCTTGAACTTGTCTGAACTCGGATTTCTACCCGAGAGCTTGAACAAGTATGAAAGTATGCTTAAAGTACCTTATGGCGTTATCCTGGTCAGCGGACCCACCGGTGCGGGCAAGACAACCACGCTATACGCTTCGCTGAACTCACTCGACCAGACTTCACGTAATATTATCACTGTCGAAGACCCCGTCGAGTACCGGTTTTCCAGCATTAATCAGATACAGGTGAACGTACGTGCCGGCATCACTTTTGCCAGCGGTTTAAGGTCTATACTTAGACTCGACCCCGATGTAATCTTAATCGGCGAGATCCGCGATGCGGAGACGGCTAATATTGCTATTCAGTCGGCCCTCACCGGACACCTGGTGCTTTCCTCGATACACGCCAATGATTCCGTGGGTGTTGTATTGCGCCTCCTCGATCTCGGGGTAGAACCATTCCTGGTGTCTTCGGCTCTTATCGGGGTTGTATCACAGCGGATGGTACGCCGCATATGTTCTCACTGTGCACGTCCGATAAAAGCATCTCCAGAAGAGATTATTATCTATGCCCAGGAAATGGGCGAAGAAAAAACCGAGTTTATACAGGGAGCCGGATGCAAATCCTGCGCAAATAGCGGCTATCGCGGCAGGACCGGCATATTTGAAATCCTCTGCAATAGCGATGATATTAAAACTCTGCTTTTAAAAGGAGCTTCATCCGGTGAATTACGTAACCAGGCTATTAAAGAAGGTATGGTTACTTTAGTGAAGGACGGTCTGGAAAAGGTTAAAAGAAATATCACCACTCCCGCGGAGATACTGCGTAATGCTTATACTGTCGCTTAACAGTAATGATTATACCCGATCTGGTGTTAAAAAGCTGGGGAGAATGAATGCTTTATCAATACATTGCCTGCAGCGAATCCGGCGAAATCGTCAAAGGTAAACTAACAGCCATCAGTGAAGAAGCCATCGCCGAGATGCTGGGGATTGCCGGTTATCGCCTGATTAACCTGCGTCCTTTCATCCCTTTCTTGAGCCTGGGAAAGCTGACAGCGCAATTATTTCCGGTCAAGCCTAATGAAGTAATCATGCTTTTCCGCCAGCTGGCTTTACTACTGGAGTCCGGCGTCAACATCGTGACCTCCCTGGAGTTGATGCAGGAGCAGATAACCAACCGCACTTTAAAAAAGGTAATCTCCGATGTTGTTTCCGATATCAGAGCCGGCAATCAACTTTCTGCGGCTATGAGCCGGCACCCGGATGTATTTCCCGTCCTGGCCTGCCGGTCGTTGAGTATCGGCGAACAGACCGGCTCTCTCGAGACGATGCTGCGACAGGTATCCGACTATATGGAAAAAGAAATCATCACTAAAAAAGGAATCAAGGGCGCCTTGATGTACCCGGCTATAGCGCTAGTCGTCACCGCCATCGTAGTCGGCGTACTTATGTTCTTTGTAATACCGGCGTTCGCCGGATTTTATGCAGATTTAGGCGCAGAATTGCCCAGTATCACCCAGATGATGCTGGATTTATCCAATATCCTCCGTGACAACGCCTTTATTATAATGCTCGTGATTTTAATTATCGTTGGATTGGCGTTCATCTATTTCAGGACAACGGACGGTAAGTATAACCTTGATAAAATCATGCTGCGTATACCGCAACTGGGCAGGGTAAAGCACCTCAACGAACTCGCGCGCTGTTCACGCAGCATTTCTCTATTATATACCGCCGGGCTGCCGCTGACGGAGATAATGCCTCTGGTTGTCCAGGGATGCAGTAACCGCGTGATGGCACAGGCTTTATTTGGTGTTCAATCAGAAATGCTTAAAGGAGAAGGACTGGCAAAGCCGATGTCAAAAAACAAGTTGTTTTTACCAATGATGGTCCAGATGGTGAAGGTCGGTGAGGAAACAGGCAATCTCGACGCTTCGCTGCAGGCTGTGGCAAACAACTATGAAGCTGAAGCACAGGATAAAACCAAGTCCCTGATAGCCATGATTCAGCCGACGATGACCATTGTCATTGCCGGTATCGTCGGCGTTATTGCTTTATCCATGGTTTCTGCGATGTATTCGATGTACGGGCAGGCGTTTTAATCAGGATTACGATTAGCGGATGTATTTATGAAGGGTTTAAAATTTAGTAAAACCGGTTTGTTGATTCTTGCGGCAGGCATATTTATCGTAGGGCTGCTGAGTCTCGGTATTACGCGTTATGGTCAGATATCAGAGGAAAGCGACCTTAATGATGAATTGTCTTTATCTGAAGCAAGACTAAATAATATGGAACTTAAGCCGTTTCAACTACAGTTAGCCGAGCTTCAGGAGCAGTTTACCGACAGCGCCAGCCAGCTTGAAGAAGCCAAGAGCAGATTGGTACAGTCTGTTGTCAGTGTCAACGTTACCGCTAAAATTTACGAAATTTCCTATTATCACAACGTAATAATAGATACTATAGGCACCACGAAAATTCAAACAGAAGTTTACAATGGTGTTAATTGCATATTAATCAACGTCAACGCTGTGGTAACCGGAGAACTATCACACATTATAGATTTCATCGCCGGCTTGAACGATAATTTCGATACCGGCTTCGTGCGTTCGAGCCAGATATCTATCACCGATGAAACCGCTGAAGACGGTACAACCGCTAACATTATAATGGTCGTTTATTCTTATTCAGGAAGTTAGGCATGGCTGGTAATACAGTTTCATTATATATCGATGACGTCAGCATTCGATTAATGGTCACTCGCGGTAAACGCGTTGCCAGGCTGGCTGAAACGTCACTTGACACGAGCTTGATCGAGATCGACTCAAAAGAAAAAGAGACCCAGCTGGCTGATAAAATTAAAAGCCTGCTTAAATCAAACAAGGTTCACGCCAGGAAGATAATCCTCGGTTTAAGCGGACTTCATTGTTTGACACGTCCCCTCGTTTTACCCGAATTACCCAGACAGATGTTGAATGAGGCAATAACCAGGGAATCCCGCCGGGTATTACCGGTGCCTATAGACCAGCTTTATCTTTCGTGGCAGATTACTTCTATCTCCGGAGGTAAAATCCAGGTTTTCCTGGTAGCTCTACCGCGCGATATTGCCGATATGGTCATCAGGGTAGTCAATCAGGCAGGGTGTAAACCGTACTTGATGGATATCAAACCTCTAGCTCTGGCGAGGCTATCCGGAGAAGCTAATGCAATCCTTATCGATGTGCAGGCAAGGGAATTTGACATAATAAATGTGGTCAACGGCATACCCCAGCCGGTTCGTAGCGTCGCTTTCCCCCGGGCAGAGCTATCGCTGCTTGAGAAATTCGAAATTGTAAAAGATGATGTCAAGCGTACCATCCAGTTTTATAATAACAATAATGCTGAAAATCCTATCAAGCCAGATACGCCGATGCTGGTCTCCGGAGAATTATCTACTGCTACCGAACTCTACGAGGCTCTAGCGAATGAACTCGGCCTAAAGGCGTCTCTGCTTGCTTCGCCATTAAAATGCCTGAAACAACTCGATGCATCGCAATATCTAATCAATGTCGGCCTGTCTCTTAAAGAATTACCTAAAGAAGCTTCTAAATTATCGCCGAATTTTAACGTATTACCGGCGCCTTATCATCCGAAACAGGTTTCCTTGAACCAGGCATTGGCTGTTCCGGCAACCGCTGTTGCCATTGCCATAATGGTGTTGATGGTAATGACCGTTCAAAATACAGCCGCTGATATCGACTCATTAAGTAATCAAGCGGCAAGTAATAATTTCACCATGGAGAAAAAACTGGCGCAGAAAAAGGTATTGATAAATGATATTTCATACATCGAGGCAAGCATCAGCGCTGCCGATTCACAGTATTCAGTATATATCGATGCCTATATCATGCTAAACAGGACCGGTGATTTAATGAATACCGACTTGAGAGTGACCATAGCTAATGTGGTCGAGGGGATTTCTTTAATGTCATTGAATCACTCAAGCGGTCAGTTGAGTATCGAGGGAACTGCCGACAGCGAACAGGAGATCCTGGAATATGTCAGGAATCTCCATAATACCGGCAGATTTGATGAAATTACCATCAATAATATTACGAGGAATGAAAGTAGTGAAGAAGGCGAAGAAGACACTGCTACATATGCATTTTCGCTAAGATGTTATTTAAAGGATGGTCGGCCATGACAGATATTGTTAAATTATTACAATTAGGTAAGCAAAAGAGCGCCTCTGACCTGCATGTCGTTGTATCCATGCCCCCGCTATACCGTATCCACGGCAGTCTGGTGCCCGCGGATGATATGCCTGTATTGTCTTCAGAAGAAATTGAACAGGCATTGAAATCTATCACTACTGAAAAAGAAATGGCTGATTTTACCCGCGACCTTGAGCTTGATTTCGGGCGCACCGTACCGGAAGTAGGCAGAGTCCGCTTTAATGCTGCCAGACAGCGGGGCAGTATCAGTCTGGTTGCGCGTCTGTTGCCTTCAAGCATACCGGCCCCCGATGAACTGGGGCTGCCTAAGGTTTGCAAGGAACTGATTAAACGACCGCGCGGTCTGGTCGTTATCAGCGGTCCTACCGGCAGCGGCAAGTCCACCACTCTCGCATCTATGATAGAATATCTCAACCAGACGGAAAGCCGGCGTGTGATTACCATCGAAGACCCCATCGAATATACTTATGAAAATAAAAAATGCACTATCACCCAGCGTGAACTGGGACATGATACTCTCTCTTTTGCCGAAGCATTGAGGCACGTACTAAGACAGGACCCGGATGTTATCCTTGTCGGTGAAATGCGTGACCTGGAAACAGCCTCGACGGCGCTTACCGTTGCTGAAACCGGCCACCTGGTACTGACTACAGGCCATGCCCCCAGCGCCTCACAGGCTGTGGAACGTATCGCCAACATGTTCCCACCCCATGAACGCACGCTGGCGCAGACCCGTCTCGCCTCACTGCTTCTCGGTATTCTTTGTCAGGCGCTCGTGCCTAAAGCTGACGGCTCGGGACGGGTGGCAGCCATTGAGGTCATGCTGGCAAATTCGGCTATCAGAAATCTTATCAGGGATGGAAAGACCTTCCAGTTGCCTAATGCTATTCGTATGAGCACCCAGCAGGGCATGGAGCTGCTCGACCAGGCGCTGGTCAGACTGTATAGAAACGGGGCTATTAAGCGGGATATGGTCTTTGACTTCTGTAATGACCGCGATGAAATAACCCGGCTTACCGGTGAAAGAGACGATGCCCAGAAAAAAGAACAGGAACCGGTTTTGAACACCCAGTTTAACTAAGTTAAATACAAATGCCTAAATACTAAACTAATATCTGTATTTTGTATTTGTTTAGAGTTTTATCCTCCCCATTTAGTCGCCCTCTCCCCTGATTTGCTATAATCATCTTGAAAGGGGGATTACGATGAAAAGAACCGGTGTATTTTATCACGATATCTGCGGTAAAGAGGCATATTCCAGCCTGGCTATGGGTGTTGAAGATGGATTTATGGGTATAGAAAAAGCCGGGCTATTCTCCAATCCCAATGTGACCTTTTTTGAGTCCCGACCAGCCGTTGAAGCAGAGATAGCCAGAATCCATACTCAAGGATGGATAAACGAAGTAAAGAGGTCGCAATGGTGGCGGGTATCACTTTATTCTATCGGCGGTGTCCTGCAGGCTACGGAAAAGGTGCTAAAGGGAGAACTTGATAATGCTCTGGTAATTGCCGGCGTGGGCGGTCATCATGCCCACCGTGACAGCGCCTGGGGCGGCTGCTACTTTAGCGTTACCGGGCTGGCTATCCCTCACGCCCGTGAACTGTTTAAAGCCAGGAGATTCGCCATTGTGGATACGGATACCCATCACGCCGACGGCGTAAGGGATATCTTTAAAGATGACGACGAAGTTTTACACATCTGTTTTTGTCATAATTACGGCTGGGATTATGAACCCGGCAGCCTGACGGCAAACGAGACCAAGCTCTGTTTCTCACACGGCTCATCGGACGAAACAGAAATAGAGAACGTGCGGAGGGAGGTGCCGGAAAGAGTCAAGGCGTTCAAGCCGGATATGCTTTTCTGGATTTGCGGCATGGACACTCACCAGGACAGTTACGGCACCCAGGCTCTAACGGAAAAAGCCTATCCCCGGCT
>MGMT01000043.1 GCA_001796525.1 Chloroflexi bacterium RBG_13_51_52
AGGCGGTGGTCACCGGCGCGGATAGAGAAAACTTTAGAGAACTGGTAGAATCGACACTGACGGAGGAACACCTGCCCGTTGCCTCTTCCGGTAAAAGCTCCAGCAAGAGGACAAGGTGGCTGTGATAACACAGCTATTCCGGCGAAAGCCGGAATCCAGAGGGGAAAAGGAGAGGTAAAAATGTCCAATCCAACCAGCAAAACAGTAAAAACCCTCGCTAAAGAACTTGGCGCAAACCTGGTCAGTATCGCCAGCGTGGAGCGCTTTGAAGGCGCCCCGCCCGGCCACGGACCGCTCGATTTAATGCCCCGCGCTAAATCGGTCATCGTGGCGGGCGTTAGAATCCCCGACCCCGTGGTCGATTATGACGAGTATCATTTGAAAATGAAAGAAATGGACAAGGAACTCGGCGTCCAGGCGAATATCGAGAACTTTTACATGCAGATGGGGCATTACGTGGAAGACATGATGCTTAATATCCTCGCCGTCAAGCTGGCTAATTATCTGGAAATCAATCACGGACAGCGCTCTCTGCCCACCCCCAACGCCCAGCATACGGGACTGGGCCACCCGGTGATGGGAGCGCCGATGGGCTTTTTCTCCCAGCGCCACGCGGCGGTGCGCGCCGGACTGGGCGAGTTCGGGTTAAGCGGACTGGTCATTACGCCGCAGTACGGACCCCGCGTCCGATATGTATCTATTATCACTGAAGCAGACCTTGAGCCCGACCCGCTTTTAACGGAAAAGGTGTGCTTGAGGGGAAAATGCGGTGGTTCTAACGGTCCCGCCTGCCAGCAAAAGTGCGTCAATAAAGCTATATCTCTCCGTCCAGGCACCGATATGGATAAGGTATTTATCGATATCCCCGTTTCCCTCGACCGCACGAAGTGCATCAACATGGCAAGCACCCAGGGCGCCTTCGGCTGCACTTATGTCGGGACCTGCTTGAGGATGTGCCCCATTGGTAAGAAGGTGACGAGGAGGGGATAGAAATTGAGGAAGCGGTGGGTGTAACATGATTTTAAGACTTCACACCCTTAATACTAAAAGGTGAAAGGGGGATAAGATGAAAATATTATTGATTATTGCTAGTATAATTTTAATTCCCATACTAGCAGCCTGTAGCACAGAAGAGACTTCGTCTCCGTCTTCATCCATTCCTGCAGAAAAACCTACGTACTCACAGGTTTTACAGACCTATCCAAATGATGTACGTTTATGCAGGACGGTCGCTACTGTCGAGGAAGTAAATGGGGAAATAGTTATCAAAGGCGATATCGATATTTTTGACGGTAAAGAACGGATACGCTGGTACGGCACGAAGGTAACTACTGAAACGGCGGTCACCTTTGAAGGAATGAGCTTTCCTGCCGGCGCCATGCTAACCGTTGATAAAGACTTAAACTGGATTGAAGTGTCAAGTTGGGACTAAATAAAAAAATGGTCCTGAACAAGCACCGCCTGCTTGAGGATGTGCCCCATTGGTAAGAAGGTGACGGGGAGGGGATAATATAAAATTTTGTATAATGTTTTAGATGGAATATTTTAAGGAGGTCTTAAATGGGCAGCAAGGGCAGAAAGAACGTCAAGAAACCCAAGGCAGCTAAAGCCAAGGGCAAAGAAGCCAAGAAGAAATAAATGCTAAGCGGGTCAAGCCCGCCCCATCTTCGCCCCTTCCTCCGGCCGGGGAAGGGGATTAAGGTAGGTTGCCCCATATTTTAAAAGGGGGTGAGGTCTATCAAGAGTCAATTGTCGCCAAAAATTGCCGAAGTCATTGAAGCCGATACCGCCTCGTTCGTCGCCCAATGCTACGAGCTTTACGAGCTGCCGCCCCTCGGCGCCCTGGTAAAGACCGGCGATATTTACGGCATCGTCTGCCACGCGGAGACGGCCGGCATGGAGCCGGGACGCAAGCCCATAGCGCGCGGCAGGGACGAAGCCTCCGAGGCAGCCGTTTACGAGTCCAGTCCCCAGTTGCTAAAGCTTTTAAGGAGCGAGTTCACCGCGTCGGCGGTCGGCTATCAGGACGGCAATAAAATCTATCAGTACCTCCCCCCGCAGCCCGCCCGCATCCACGGTTTTATATATTTATGTCAACCCGACGAAGTCAAGGAGTTCAGCAAAAACTTCGGCTTTCTCAATATTTTAATCAACGCCGCCCTGACCGCCCCGACCGAGGAGCTTATCGCCGCCGCGCTAAGGCAGATGAGCGGAGTGCAGGAGGACAGCCACGCCTTCCTGGTGGCGGCGGGCAAAGAGCTGGCGAACCTTTTAAGCAACGATTTCATTAAGCTCAAGAATATCCTGGGGAGGCTGAAAATAAAATGAAGAAAATATTAGATAAAACGGGCTTGGTTCTGATGATACTGGACGCGATATTCACCGTCGTCGGTTTCCTGGTTCTAGCATTTGTTACCAACGGTATGTCCGTCTATAGTATCGGTCTTTTTGTAATTATCGTCCTGCCGGCCGTCGTCTTTACCTTAATCACCTTTAAAGACCGGCTGCTCGGCGGCCTTTTAGCTACAGTTGTTCCCGCGCTCCTGCTGGTTCCGGTTTGCATCGGCATTGCTAATCCGGAATCATCACCGTCAAGTTATATCTTTTTCGCCGTCCTCGTTTGCCTTTTACTGGGAGGCACCTGTATATTGGTCTCCCTGGCGATGCGCCCCCGTGGTAAAGCAAAAGCCGCGGCCTGATTTTAGGAACTGGAGAAAATAATGACTGATAAGCTCGGTATCGTAACCACCGCCTCGCTGGAAAAAGGCGTGGACGTCCGCCTGGATGCCCCCGTATCGGTGGAGGATATGGTGGTGGGGCGCTACGTGACAATCGAGGGACAGAAGCGCCGCTTCTTCGGGATGATTACGGATGTCCGGCTGGGCGTCACCGACGAACGCCTCGCCGTTTCCCCGCCCGATGTTAACGACCCCTTTATCGCCGAGGTCTTGAGCGGCACCAGCACCTTCGGGCAAATACATGTAACCCCCATGCTTACCATCGGCGGCGACGCCAAATCCATGTTGGAAGGGCCCCAGCCCGTAAAGACTATTCCCGCCCACTTCTGCGCCGTCAACCTGGCCACCGAGGATGATATCGAGCGCGTCTTCGGGAAAGAAGACCCGCAGCGGTTCAATATCGGCAACCCGCTGGACATGGAGACCAAGCTCTGCCTCAACCTGGAGGAGTTCGTCAAACGCTCCAACGGCATCTTCGGCAAGAGCGGCACCGGCAAGACCTTCCTCACCCGTATCCTGCTCATCGGCATCCTGCAAAAAAGCAAGGCGGTCAACCTAATTTTCGATATGCACAACGAGTACGGCTGGCAGGGCACCAGCGAGGGCGGTCCCCCTGTCAAAGGACTCAAACAGCTGTTTCAGTCGAAGGTTGCCGTCTTCACCCTCGATGAAGAGAACTCGCGGCGAAGGGGCGTCAGCACCGACTTCGTGGTGAAAATCGGCTACGATGAAATCGAGCCGGAGGATATCGTCCTCTTGCGCCAGACCCTCAATCTCACCGAACCGGCCGTGGAAGCCGTCTATCAGCTGCGCCGCCGCTTTGGCAAAAGCTGGCTCCAGAACGTTTTAGATATCGAGGGAGGGGAGGATACTAAAGAGCTGCTCGATTCCATGTCTATCCATGAAAGTTCTTTCCAGAACCTCAAACGCGGCCTGGCGACTATCCGCCGTCTCCCCTTTATCCAGCCTCACGCGCCGGTCGACGCCGTGAAAAATATCCTCGACCACCTCGATAAAGGCATCAATGTCGTTTTAGAGTTCGGGCGCTACCGCGATATCACCGCCTATGTCCTCGTCGCCAACATGCTCGCCCGCCGCATCTACAGTCAATACCAGTCGCGTACGGAAAAAGCCATGGCGGAAAGCGTTGCCCCGCCCAATCCCCTCGTCATCACCATCGAGGAAGCTCATAAGTTCCTTAATCCGGAAGTGTCCAGCCAGACCATCTTCGGCACCATCGCCCGTGAGATGCGCAAGTACAACGTCAGCCTGCTCGTCATCGACCAGCGTCCCAGCGGCATCGATAGCGAGGTGATGTCCCAGATGGGCACCAAGATAACCTGCCTTCTCGATAACGAGCGCGATATCGACAGCGTGCTGGCGGGCGTCTCCGGCAAAAACGAGCTTAAGTCCGTCCTTGCCCGCCTTGCCCCCAAGCAGCAGGCGCTCATCTTCGGGCATGCCGTGCCGATGCCGGTGGCTTTCCAGCCGCGCGAGTACGGCTCCGCCAAATCTTATAAAGATTTCACCTCCGCCGGAAAATCATCTGCCTCAACCGGGACGGGAAAAGACATCGAAAAGCTCTGGGAATAGCGGAGGACAAAATCTCCCTTTTAAGGAGGATTTATGAATACTTCTGTAATCAATCTGAAAGAAAAATCCAGCAAAATAAAGGAATTACACTCTTATAAAATAATCGTCCAAATGAATGACTACTATTTTAAGTTAATTAAGGTAAAAAGAGAGTTCATCTGGCATAAACATACAGACACTGACGAGGTTTTTATAGTAGTAGAAGGATCTCTACAGGTAAGTTTGAGAGATAAAATACTAAAATTGAGAGAGGGTGAATTAGTTGTCGTCCCCAAAGGGGTAGAACATAAGACTGCATGCAGCGAGGAGTGCACTGTTTTACTGATAGAACCTGCCGGCACTCTTAATACAGGAGACGCCGGTGGGGCATTAACCGATACGTCTTTAGAATGGATTTAACCAGTAGAAAAAATAGTCCAATGGGGATTTTGAATACACGTAAAAAGAAAATCGGTCTCGCTTTAAGCAGCGGCGCGGCGCGGGGTTTTGCCCACATCGGCGTCCTTGACGTCCTGCAAAAAGAAGGCGTCCCCATCGATATGATTGCCGGCACCAGCGCCGGCGCCATCATCGGCGCGGTCTATGCCACTTGCCTCGATAGCGATATCTTAAAACAACACGCCCTTTCTATCGATTTGAAAAAGCTGGCTCCTCTCCTCGACCCTTCATTC